>CAYNFN010000100.1:0-3496 GCA_964396485.1 uncultured Alcaligenaceae bacterium | reverse complement strand
CGGCACACCAGGGGACGCGGCTCCCGACGAGGCGTTGCGCGAAGCGATCAACGAAGAGGTGTCGCAGCAGCGGCGTGGCGAACGAGGCCGGCTCGTGATGCCGGTATGGCTGGCCGATCCGGGCATGAAACCACATGTCCTCGACCTCTACGCGTACCTGAAAGCCCGCTCCGACGGCGCCATCGGTACCGGGCGTCCCAGAACGATGGACGAGTGACCGCGGTGTCCTAGCGCGTTGCGGCGCGGTTCTTTTCCGCCAGGGACCGGATGAGCCCGTCGATGCCGCTACGCGCGATCTCCTCGCCGAACTGCGAGCGGTAGGTTATGACCAGGCTCACGTTCTCCACAGCGATGTCATACACCTTCCAGCCTTCCGCTGACTTCCACATCGCATAGTTCACCTCGACCGGCTGCTCCCCGGCCTTTTTGAACCGGGAGCGGACGATGACGTCGTTGTCCCCGGGGGAGAGTTCCGAGGGATCGACCTGCGTTTCATGGCCGTCGTAGGCGTCGACCGCAGCCGAGTAGACGCGCGTGATCAGGCTGCTGAATTGCGCGACCAGCGCTTCGTGCTGCCGGGCATCCGCACTGCGCCAGGCCCTGCCCACTGCGAGTCGGGTCATGCGCTCGAAGTCGATATGGGGAAGGATCTTCTGCTTGGCGAACGCCAAGGCCTTTTCGCGGTCTTCGCGGTCCCCGGACGGGGTGCTCCTGATGGCGGCGAGGACATCGGTGAGGACCTTCCTGACTAGCACATCGGGCGCGAGGCTTTGGCCTTCGGACCAAGCGGGGAAGGCCGTCACGATCAGGATCACCGCCGCCATCCTGGCACGTCGAGCGCTCCATCGAGTCCAGTCAAGTGCAGAAATGATCTGTCGCCTCCCGGGCTTAGGCCGCCGCGTCCCGGTGGGCCCCGGCGGCATGGGTGCATGAAAAACGATTCGGCGCAGTAGCCGTTTGATCCATGTCAATCTCGGCCCGGATCACCGCAGCTAGCATGGCGTCGCTGCCGGAAGCGGGCAAAAAAGGGGTTGAATCTGCGTCGTTTCCGCTGGCTTCCGGGCGTTTGGGATTTCGACGTCACTCGAGGGAGCAAGCATGCAGGAACAAACGACTTACAACTACAAAGTCGTCCGGCAGTTCGCGATCATGACGGTGGTGTGGGGCATAGTCGGCATGGCGGTCGGCGTACTGCTCGCCGCCCAACTGATGTTTCCGGACCTGACCGGCGGCGTTTCGTGGCTGTCCTACGGGCGGTTGCGGCCGCTGCACACCAACGCCGTGATCTTCGCCTTCGGCGGCTCGGCGCTGTTTGCCACGTCCTACTACGTCGTTCAGCGCACCTGTCACACGCGGCTGCTCTCCGACGGCTTGGCGGCGTTCACTTTCTGGGGCTGGCAGGCGGTCATCGTGTTGGCGGTGATCACGCTCCCGCTGGGCATCACTTCCTCGAAGGAATACGCCGAGCTCGAATGGCCCATCGACGTGCTGATCACGCTGGTATGGGTGTCGTATGCGGTGGTGTTCTTCGGTACCATCGGCAAGCGCAAGACGCCGCATATCTACGTGGCCAACTGGTTCTTCGGCGCCTTCATCCTGACCGTGGCCTTGCTTCACCTGGTGAACAGCGCGGCGATTCCGGTCAGCTTCTGGAAGTCCTACTCGATTTACGCCGGCGTACAGGATGCGATGGTGCAGTGGTGGTACGGACACAATGCGGTCGGCTTCTTCCTGACCGCGGGCTTCCTCGGGATCATGTACTACTTCGTGCCCAAGCAGGCCGAACGCCCGGTGTACTCGTACCGGCTGTCGGTGGTGCACTTCTGGGCGCTGATCTTCACCTACATGTGGGCGGGGCCGCATCACCTGCATTACACCGCGCTGCCGGACTGGGCGCAGTCCA
This sequence comes from uncultured Alcaligenaceae bacterium, assembly GCA_964396485.1. Lineage (GTDB taxonomy): Bacteria > Pseudomonadota > Gammaproteobacteria > Burkholderiales > JACQAP01 > JACQAP01. Next base: position 1,593 of record CAYNFN010000100.1, on the reverse strand, counting down.
TCGGCATGATCTTCTCTCTGATCTTGCTGGCGCCGTCCTGGGGCGGGATGATCAACGGCATCATGACCCTGTCAGGCGCGTGGCACAAACTCCGCACCGATCCGATTCTCAAGTTCCTGGTCGTGTCGCTGTCCTTCTACGGCATGTCCACTTTCGAAGGTCCGATGATGTCCATCAAGACGGTGAACTCGCTGTCGCATTACACCGACTGGACTATCGGCCACGTGCACTCCGGCGCGCTCGGCTGGGTGGCGTTCATCTCGATCGGCAGCCTCTACTACCTTATCCCGAGATTGTTCGGCCGCACCGAAATGCACAGCGTGCCATTGATCACCGCGCACTTCTGGATCGCCACGATCGGCGTGGTGCTGTACATCGCGGCGATGTGGATCGCGGGGGTGATGCAGGGCCTGATGTGGCGTGCGTCGAACCCTGACGGGACGCTGACCTATACCTTCGTCGAGAGCGTGAAGGCGACGTATCCGTTTTACGCGATCCGCCTGCTCGGCGGCATCCTGTTCCTGTCCGGCATGCTGATCATGGCGTGGAACGTATGGAAGACGGTGGCCGGTCGGAAGCCCGTGGATGCGCCGATCCCGATGCCCGTCGGCGCCCACGCCTGAAATTCAACATCCAATTCTTACCGCGAAGACACGAAGAATAGCAATATCAAATGACAACCCAGGACGGAGAATTCCACTGGCAAGGCAGCGAGGCAGACAAACAGCCTTGGGCTGAAAATTTCCCCGTGCTGCGGAGATTTTCTTCATGGTGTCTTTGCGTTTCTTCGTGTCTTCGTGCCTTCGTGGTAGGAATTTAGGTTTTCGTAGCGGAGTCAAGAATGACGACGAATTCGTTGCAGGAAAAAATCGAGAAGAACGTCACCCTGTTCATCGTGCTCACGATCCTGGTGGTGGCAGTGGGCGGCCTGGTGGAGATCGTTCCGCTGTTCTTCCAGAGATCCACCACCGAACCGGTGGCGGGGCTCACACCCTACAGCCCGCTGCGGCTGGAAGGCCGCGATGTCTACATTCTCGAGGGCTGCTACAACTGCCACTCGCAGATGATCCGTCCGTTCCGTGCCGAGACCGAGCGCTACGGGCACTACTCGGTGGCGGGCGAGTACGTGTACGACCATCCGTTCCAGTGGGGCAGCAAACGCACCGGCCCCGATCTCGCCAGGGTCGGCGGCCGCTACAGCGACGAGTGGCACGTCCTGCACCTCGTGCAGCCGCGCGACGTGGTGCCGGAGTCGAACATGCCAGCCTACCCGTGGCTGGCGAGAAATCGCATCGACGAAACCCGCACCGCCGCGAAGATGCGCGGCCTGCGCCGTGTCGGCGTCCCCTATACCGACGAGCAGATCGCGGCTGCCGCGGACGAGGTCAAGGGCAGGACCGAAATGGAAGCGCTGGTCGCTTATCTACAGGGGATGGGCACGGCGATCAAGACGGTGAGGTGAGCCGCATGGATCTCAATGACGCACGCGCCCTCATTACTTTGCTTGCCTTGGTCACGTTCATAGGCATTGTGTTCTGGGCGTACAGCGACCGGCGCAAGCAGAACTTCGACAAGGCGGCGCGCATGGCGCTC
>CAYNFN010000099.1:0-3359 GCA_964396485.1 uncultured Alcaligenaceae bacterium | reverse complement strand
CGCCGAATCATTTCGAACAGGAGCATCAAATGATCTCACGAGCTACCAGCCACCAGCCACGAGCTACCTGGCGGCACAACCCCGGTTCCACATTTCCCACTCTTTCATATGCAGTGCTGGGGATATTGGCGACGCTGGCTGCTTTGCCCGCAGCAGCAGACTCCGGTGTCCGCTTTCTGAATCCGGAAGGACTGTTCAAGCCCAGCACCTTTTCGCAGATTGCCGTCGCCGGGGGCGACAAGATCGTCTTTATCAGCGGCCAGACGGCACGCGATCCGACTTCGAAGATCGTCGCGGTAGGCGATGTCAAAGGCCAGGCCGAGAAAGTGTTCGCGAATCTGCGCACCGCGATCGAATCGGTTGGGGGCTCCATGGGCGACATCGCCAAGATCACCACTTTCGTGGTGAATCTCCAGCCCGACGACCGGGTGTGGATCGGGGAAATGGTGAAGAAGCACTTCCCCAAGCCGCCGGCACATACGCTGGTGGGCATTTCCGCCCTGGCCGCGCCTGAACTGCTGATCGAGATCGAAGCGATCGCGATTCTGGACTGAAAAAGGCCGTGACCAACGTGACGACGTGACGGACGTGACAAGAACCCCAATAAACGGCTACAAGTCTTTCTGCTTCATTCTTGCGTCTTTCTTCTTAAATTCTGCCTTTCCGACGTCACGCCGTCACGATCGTCACGTCGTCACGAATCCACTATCGCAAAGTGTTCACGACACCAACGAAACCTACAATGAATCTGAGGAGTCAAACCAATGACCAAAAAATTTATCAATCCGCCCGGGCTCAAGCCGCTGGGCATGTATACGCAGGCGACGGTGGTGAAGGGCGGCAGCATCGCCTTCATCAGCGGCCAGGTGTCGGTGGACGGGCAGGGCAAGGTGGTCGGTGCCGGAGACATCGGGGCGCAGGCAGTGCAGGTATTCAAGAATCTCGAGCTCGCGCTCGTCGGCATCGGTGCGACGTTCGAGGACGTAGTCAAGTTCACCATATTCATCGTCGGGCTGACGCAGGAAAAGCGCAAGGCGGTGATGGAGGTGCGAAGCCGCTACATCTCCCAAAAGAACCCGCCCGCCGCAACCATGATCGGCGTGGACAAGCTGGTGGAACCCGAGTTGTTGCTGGAGATCGAGGCTGTCGTGGCCATTGGCTGAGAACGGCCGTGACGACGTGAAAACTCCCGGTAGTTGTGGGAGTTTTCACGTCGTCACGGATTTCATGACGCCAAGGGGAAAAGAAAGGTACGCAAAGGAGTGACAACAACACACAAAGGAGAGGCGAACCAGCTTGGGGGTTTACTGAGTCCTGAGTCCCAGCAAAAACAGGTTCGAGCAACGAGGTGCGAGGTTCGAGTTGCTGTAGAGATGTCTTGTTTTACCTCGGACCTCGAACCTCGGCCCTCGGCCCTGGCGTTTTCCGGTCGCTCGTCACCAGTCACCGAATCAGCGAATCTTTCGCTGATTCTTGTCACGTTCGTCCTCGGCCTGATCATTGACCAACACGACGGGCTCGCCGGCCAGATTGCGTTAAGCGTCTGGGCCTGGGGACTGTTCTTCTGGTTGTTACGGACCACCCCGCGCGATTGGCGCCTGCCTTTCTACACGTGCCTTGCGTGGGCAACGGCTGGCGAGATTTTTCTGTCGCTTATCTGGGGGCTGTATACCTACCGGCTGGGGAACATTCCGCTCTTCATTCCGCCTGGGCACGTGCTGCTGTTCTATCTTGGGCTTGTAGTTGCGCCGAGGGTGCCGCCTGCTTTCGTGGCGCTGGTGCCGGCGGCTGCGGTCGGATACGCGGCGTTCGCGTGGAACAGTGGTTTCGACACCATCAGCATTCCGCTGATCGTGCTGTTCATCCTGTGCATGCTGCAGTCCGAGGGGCGGCGCCTGTATGCGGTGATGTTCGTGGCCTCATTGATGGTGGAGGTGTATGGAACCTGGATCGGGAATTGGGTATGGCATCGGGAAGTGGCGTACCTGGGCCTTAACAGCGCCAGCCCGCCGGTTGCCGCAGGCGCGTTCTACTGTGCACTCGATGTGCTGGTGGGACTCACAGTTCGCCGCTTTCAGTGGCGGAACGGTCGTGACGACGTGAAAACTCCCGGTAGTTGAGGGAGTTTCAGTGCAAGCTAATGTTTGCGAAGTAAACGTTATACTGGAACTACAATTCCTTCGTCATGCGGGCCATGCCCGCATATGCGTGACGAGCGTGACGACATAAGGGATCGTTTACCACAGAGAAAGCTGGGTTTCTTCAGCATTTCGCGCGACTAGGATTGGGGAGTCTCACCCGCACACCTGACGGAGGGCGCCATGGCTGCCGTAAAAAAACGCAAAGCTAAAGTCGTACGCAAGAAAATCGCAGCGAAGAAGCCGGCAGTCCGCAAGAAATCCAGTGCGCCGAAGAAAGCTCCGGCGAGGAAGCCGGCGGTCCGCAAGAAATCCGGTGCGCGGAAAAAAGCTCCGGCGAGAAAGCCGGCGGCGAAGGCCGCCGCGCCAAAACCGGCCGCGCGGCCATCGCCCAAGCCGGGTCCCGCAGCGGCGTCCGCTCAAACGGCCAAGCGCGAACCCCTGGCGGGCGAAGAGCGGGTGGGTGTCGTGACTCACTACTTCGGCCATCTTTCCGTCGCCGCCATACGGATCGAAACGGGCAGCCTGCGTGTCGGCGACACGATCCGCATCCTCGGACACACGAGCGACTTCCGCCAGCGTGTCGATTCCATGCAGATCGAACACCAGCCGGTCACCGAAGCCGGCAAGAGGCAGGAGATCGGCATCAAGGTGACCGAGCACGCGCGCGAAAACGATGACGTGTACAAGGTGGTCGTCCCGAGTTCGTAGCCGCGCTGCGCGCCGCCGGATAGCGCGAATGAAAGGCGAATGGAAAGGCGAATAGAAAGGCGAATAGGGTCAGGCTGAGCTGATTGCAAAAGTACCTCAGTCTCACTTGTCGCGGAGAAGACCGATATGCGATTAGCCAAACCTGACCCGGATTTTCCCACCACAGTAGGAATTCAATTCATCGAGCCGCCGGATACGTGACCCGTATGTCCGGTGGTTCGGGAGACAGGGGCCGAGAGGCTTATTCCTAATCCGGTTAGATTCCTTACGCCGTTAGCTGTGGTGTGATGTATTATCATACCAAGGAGAAAAATACATGAGCAGCGTCAAAGTAGCGATTACCCTGGACCGGGAAACTCTGATCCGCGTTGACGGTTTGGTCTCCAAAAGCATTTTCCCCAATCGCAGTCGCGCGATTCAGGCAGCGGTGAGCGAGAAGCTTGCGCGCATGGAGCGTAGCCGCCTTGCATCGGAGTGCGCCAAGCTTGATCCAAAGTTTGAAAAAGCTCT
>CAYNFN010000098.1:0-15064 GCA_964396485.1 uncultured Alcaligenaceae bacterium | reverse complement strand
GGTCGGCCACCTGCACCTTGGTCGAGAACTCGCGCATGACCTGCGCCGCCGCAGCGATCTCGCCGATGGTTTCTTTTTTCACCCGCAAGCCGATGATGATCGCGGAGATCAATGTCGGCGACATCTCGCCGTTCATGATCTGGCGCATCAGCGAGAGCATCTCGTCGTGGAATATCTCGCGGTGTTCGATGACTCGTGCCAGCGCGTCCTGAGGTGTCATATCTGATCCCGAAGAACTCTCCAAATTCTCACAGCCAAATGAATTAAAGGGCAGCGCTCACCACGGAGGACGCGGAGGACACGGAGGAAAAACAAAGACGAGGAAAAACGAATTGGGGATAGAAGCGAGGCGACTGTTCATGATCCTCTGCCGCCAATTTCGACTTTGCCGGAACATCCGCCAACTGGAGCTTTTTACCCTCGTTTGCTTCTTTTGCTCTTGCTCTTCCTCCGTGTCCTCCGTGTCCTCCGTGGTAAATGCTCTCGCTCTTCAAGTTCGCAAAAAATTGGCGAGCAGGTCGTGGCCCTTTTCGGTCAGGATCGATTCGGGGTGGAACTGCACGCCCTCCACCGGCAGGTCCCGGTGCCGAACGCCCATGATCTCGCCATCGTCGGTCCACGCGGTCACTTCGAGACAGGCGGGCAGGCTTTTCTTTTCGATGACCAGCGAATGATAGCGCGTGGCGATCAGCGGATTGGGCAATCCGTGGAAAACGCCGGCGTCCTTGTGGCGGATGTCGGAAGTCTTGCCGTGCATCAATTGACCGGCATGAACGATCTTTCCGCCAAAGGCCTGCCCGATGCTCTGGTGGCCCAGGCAGACACCGAGGATCGGCAATTTGCCGGCAAAGCGCCGGATCAGCGGCACCGAAATGCCGGCCTCGTCGGGCGTGCACGGCCCCGGGGAAATGACGATTCTCGAAGGCTGCAAAGCCTCGATCTGTTCCAGAGTGATTTCGTCATTGCGGAATACGCTGACCTCCTCGCCCAGCTCGCCCAGGTACTGCACCAGGTTGTAGGTGAAGGAATCGTAATTGTCGATCATCAAAAGCATAAAGGATCTTTCACCACGGAGGACACAGAGGACACGGAGGAAAAACAAAAACGAGCGAAAACGAATCGGGGATAGAAACGAGGTGACTTTTCGTGATCCTCTGCCGCCGATTCCAAACTTGGTCGATTGTTCGCCAATTAAGGGTTCTAACACTCGTATGCTTTTTTGCTCTTGCCTTTCCTCCGTGTCCTCCGTGTCCTCCGTGGTTAGTATTCAATCAAGCTTGCTGTTGAGGCCCGCCTGGGCCATTTCCGCGGCGCGCAGCAGCGCGCGCGCCTTGTCCTGGGTCTCGACCCATTCGTTCTTCGGCACCGAGTCGGCGACGATGCCGGCTCCGGCCTGCACATACAGCGTGCCGTCCTTCACCACCGCGGTACGGATCGCAATCGCAAGATCCATGTCGCCGTTGAATCCGAGGTAACCCACGGCACCGGCGTAGATGCCGCGCTTGGCGGGCTCCAGTTCGTCGATGATCTCCATCGCCCGCACTTTCGGCGCCCCGCTCACGGTACCGGCAGGGAAGGTTGCCTTGAGCACCGCCATCGCATCCAGGCCGGGTCTGAGCTTGCCGTCGACGTTGGAGACGATATGCATAACGTGCGAATAGCGCTCGATGGTCATGTTCTCGGTCACACGCACGCTGCCGACCTGCGCCACCCGGCCGACGTCGTTGCGCCCCAGGTCCATCAGCATCACGTGCTCGGCACGCTCCTTGGGATCGGCGAGCAGTTCGCGCTCCAGTGCGACGTCCTCTTCCCGGCTGGCGCCGCGCGGCCGGGTGCCGGCAATCGGCCGCAGCGTCACCACGCCGCTTTCCAGCCGCACCAGGATCTCGGGCGAGGCGCCGACGACGTGAAAGCCGCCCATGTCGAAATAGAACATGTAAGGCGAGGGGTTGAGCGCACGCAGGGCACGGTACAGCGACAAGGGCGAGGCCTGGTAAGGCAGGCTGATGCGCTGCGACAGCACCACCTGCATGATGTCGCCGTCGAAAATGTAGCGCTTGGCGCGCTCCACCGCCTCGATGAAAGCGTCTTCGCTGAACTCCGACTGCGGTCGCGCGGGCGTTGTGGGGGCCTCCGGCGGCACGACCACCGGCTGGCGCAGCATCCACAGCAGTTCCTGCAGGCGCTGCTGGGCACGGGAATACGCGCCGGCTTGGCGCGGATCGGCATAGACCACCAGATACAGCTTGCCGGAAAGATTGTCCAGCACCACCAGTTGCTCGGAGAGCAGCAGCAGAATGTCCGGCGTATGAAGGGTGTCGGGCTTGTGCGTAGCCGCGAGCTTCTTTTCCACGTAGCGAACCGTGTCGTAGCCAAAACAGCCGACCAGGCCGCCGAGAAAGCGCGGCAACTCCGGCCGGGAGGCCGCCTTGATGCGCGCATGGCAAGCCGAGACGAAATCGAGCGGGTTGTCGTGCTCGGTCTGGCTCACCAGCGTGCCGCGCCGGTACTCGGCACAGGTATGGCCGCGCACTTCGAAACGGGTTTCCGCGGGCAGGCCGATGAAGGAGTAGCGGCCGAAACGCTCGCCGCCCTGCACCGATTCCAGCAAATAGGAGTAGGGCTTGTTGGCGAGCTTTAGATAAACCGAAAGCGGGGTGTCGAGGTCGGCGAAGGTTTCGAGCACAACCGGGATGCGGTTGAAACCCTGCGCGGCAAGCTGCTTGAATTCCTGCTCAGTCATGACGAACTCCCGAAACTGCGAAAAACGATGAATCGGAAACCGGCGACGCTCAGATGCAGCGCCAGAACACGGACGGGCGCCACCAGCGCCAGCCGGCCCCGATTTCCAGCCTCAGGTTTTCGAGTTTCAAAAAGTTCATGACCGCGGAATTTCGATCGGTTTCATGGAGTCGAGAAGCGCCGGTACTATAGCATCGCAGTCCAGTTCGTGCACCCCGAGCGTTCCCAGGTAGCCGTAGGGCACCGGGAACTTCAAAAAATTCTCTCACCACGGGGGACACAGAGGACACGGAGGAAAAACAAAAACGAGGAAAAACATGTACGAGTTAAAAACGGTATGACTGTTAGTGATTCTCTGCCGCCAATTGTTGCCACGACGGATCATCCAGCAATGAAACGCTTTTAGCCCCAGCATTACCTTTGCTCTTGCCTTTCCTCCGTGTCCTCTGTGTCCTCCGTGGTTAAAGCTTTGCCTTAGACAGCTCGGCGCGCATGGCGGTGATGGTGGCCTTGTAGTCCTTGCTGCCGAAGATCGCCGATCCGGTGACGAAAGTGTCCGCTCCGGCGCGGGCAATCTCGGCAATGTTGTCCACCTTCACCCCGCCGTCTACTTCGAGCCAGACGTCGCGCCCGGAAGTCCTGATGCGTTCGCGCACAGCCCGTAGTTTGGTGAGAGCCGCGGCAATGAATTTCTGCCCGCCGAATCCGGGATTGACCGACATGATCAGCACCAGGTCCAGTTTGTCGAGCGTGAAATCGAGCCAGGACAACGGGGTCGCCGGATTGAACACCAGCCCGGCCTTGCAGCCGCATTCCTTGATCAGTCCGATGGTGCGGTCGACGTGCTCCGAGGCCTCCGGATGGAAGCTGATGATGTTGGCGCCGGCCTTGGCAAAATCGGGAACGATGCGGTCCACCGGCCTGACCATCAGGTGCACGTCAATAATCGCCTTGGTGAGCGGCCGGATCGCTTCGCAAACCAGGGGGCCCACCGTCAGATTGGGCACGTAATGGTTGTCCATCACATCGAAGTGCACGATGTCGGCCCCGGCGCCGATCACCGACTGGACTTCTTCGCCGAGCCTGGCGAAGTTGGCGGAAAGAATGCTTGGGGCGATTCGATACATTGGCGATTCGATCAACGGCGGTGTCCGCAGGCGAAACAACGCGGCATTGTAGCAAACAGGGGCCGGCCATCCCTTTTTGGAAAACCCCCCTGGCCGGCCTTGCCGCCTCGTCGCGTTTAATGTCCAATGCCGGGCATGGCCGAGCACAAAAAATACGAAATCACCGTGACCGCGGGGACTTCCTATGTCCCCGACCAATCCGATGAAGGCGGCGGCCGCTACGTCTTTGCCTACACCATCACCATCGCCAACACCGGCACCGTCGCTGCTCAGCTTGTCAGCCGTCACTGGATCATCACTGACTCCAATGGCAGGGTTCAGGAAGTGCGTGGCCTCGGCGTGGTCGGGCAGCAGCCGCTGCTGCGGCCGCAGGAGAAACACGAGTACAGCAGTGGCGCCGCAATCGCCACGCCGATAGGCACCATGCGCGGCAGTTACCAAATGGTCGCGGAGGACGGCATTGCCTTCGAAGCACCGATCCCCGAGTTCACCCTCAGCGTGCCCCGCGTCCTGCACTAGTCTTGTCCATAAAAACCACATGTCTTACCACGGAGGACACGGAGGACACGGAGGAAAGGCAAGAGCAAAAAAGCATACGAGTGTTAGAACCCCTATTTGGCGAACGATCGACTAACGTCGGAATTGGCGGCAGAGGATCACGAACAGTCATATCGCCTCTATCCCCAATTCGTTTGTCCTCGTTTTTGGTTTTCCTCCGTGTCCTCCGTGTCCTCCGTGGTGAGATTTTCGCTCTTCGCTGTTCTTAGTTGTCATCACCAGCCATGTCGCTTAAGCACAGTTACACGCTGATCGCCCCGGTGTACGACGCGATCATCCGCCGGCCGCTTGCCCAAGTCCGTCGCCGCAGTCTTGTCGCGCTGCCGGCCGATAAACCCTGCCGCATTCTGGTGGACGGCATCGGCACCGGCCTGGACCTGCCGCACCTACCCGCGTTGCACGAATACCTGGGAATCGACCTGACCGCAGCGATGCTGCGCCGGGCGCAGGCCAGGATCGGTTCACTGGACGCCTTGCTGGTGCAGGGAGACAGCCAAAGGCTGCCGTTCAGGAATGAATGTTTCGATCACGCGATTCTGCACCTGATCGTCGCGGTCGTGCCTGATGGCGCGGCAGTTCTGCAGGAGGCGGCCAGGGTACTCAAACCCGCTGGAAGGATTTTTCTGCTGGACAAGTTCCTGCGCCGCGGCGAGCGCGCGCCGGCGCGCCGGCTGCTCAACCTGCTGACCCGGCACATTGCCACCCGCACCGATGTCGTGTTCGAGCGAGTCGTCGAAAAAGTGCCGCAACTGCGCGTCGTGAAGGATGAGCCGGCGTTGCTCGGAGGCTGGTTCCGTCTGATCGAGATCGAGAAGCGGGAGGCTTAATCTTTCGATTCACCAGACTATACGTTTGGGTATCTGGGCAACGAGTCGGTGTAACAGACAAACACTTAACACGGAGGACGCGGAGGACACGGAGGAAGGGCAAAAACAAAAAAGCATTCGAAAGTTGAAACCCGGCATCGGTGGTCATTTCGGCACCGGACCTGCTCTTAATCTCCCGCATGCCTTTCCTCGTTTCTGGTTTTCCTCCGTGTCCTCCGCGTCCTCCGTGGTGAGCGCTTTTTTTTAGGCGCCCGATCTACCGGCCGCTGTCTGCATGTTACCCACAGAATACCTTCTAGAATCAGCCAGATCATGTCCGGTAATGCCGCAAGGCGCGCAGCGTTGCTTTGTTATACTCGCAGCCGCAACAGTACACGCAGAAGATCACCTCATGCAGAGAAGAGAATGGGCGGCACTCGCCGTGTGTATCTTCGGGTTGCTTGCCAGCGGTTGTGCGAGTTTAACCAAGACCCCGGCGCCCGAACCTGCACCGGCTCCCGCCCCTGCCCCGCAACCGCCACCACGCCCGCAGACCTTCCAGGCCACCGATTGGAGCGCGCTGCCCGACTGGGGCAGTGACAATCTTGCCGAGGCATTGCCGGCGCTGCTGCTCTCGTGCGGCAGCCTGAAATCCCAACCCGAGTGGCAAGCGGCTTGTGCCGCCGCGGCGCAAATCCCCAGCGCAGATCCGGCGGCAGTGCGGCAGTTCTTCGAATCCAGCTTCGTCCCCTATTCCGTCCACAATGCCGACGGAAGCACGGACGGCCTGGTCACCGGATACTATGAGCCGCTGCTGCGCGGCAGCCGCACGCCGGGCAAGGCGTATCGCTTTCCGGTGTACGGCGTTCCGGACGATCTGCTGGTCGTCGACCTCACCGAAGCGCTGCCGAATCTCAAGGGCATGCGGCTGCGCGGCCGGCTGCAGGGAAACAAGGTGGTGCCCTATTACACGCGCGCGGAGATAGAGCGCGGCGAAGCCGCGGTGCGCGGCCGCGAAATTCTCTGGGTGGACGACGCGGTCGAACTCTTCTTCCTGCAAGTCCAGGGATCGGGCCAAGTCAAATTGCCGAGTGGAGAAATCGTGCGCATCGGCTTCGCCGAGCACAACGGGCACCCCTACAATTCAATCGGGCGCGTGCTGGTCGAACGCGGGGAATTGCCGCAGGACAAGGCGTCAATGCAGGGAATCAAGCAATGGGGCAAGCAGAACCCGGACTTGCTGCCGCTGTTGCTGCAGCAGAATCCGGCATACGTGTTCTTCCGCGAAATGCCGTCTTCGTCGCCCGGGCCGGTTGGGGCGCTGGGCGTCGCTCTCACCCCGGCCCGCAGCGTCGCCGTCGATTCTTCTGTCGTGCCGCTCGGTGCTCCGGTTTTCATTTCGAGCACCTGGCCGCTGTCCGCGCGGCCGCTCAACCGCCTGGTACTCGCGCAGGATACCGGCAGCGCGATAAAGGGCGCGGTGCGGGCGGATTTCTTTTGGGGTTTCGGCGATGAGGCCGGGCAGATCGCCGGACGCATGCGCCAGAGCGGCCGGATGTGGGTGCTCTATCCGCGCGGCTTCGCGCCTCGCCTGCCCTAGCCGGCACAGGAGAAAAAAACCGACCTTCTCACCACGGAGGACACGGAGGACACGGAGGAAAACCAAAAACGAGGAAAAAACGAATGAGGGATGGAAGTGAGGTGCCTGTTCGTGATCCTCTGCCGCCAATTTCGACTTTGCCGGAACATCCGCCAATTGGAGCTTTTTACCCTCGTTTGCTTCTTTTGCTCTTACTCTTCCTCCGTGTCCTCCGTGTCCTCCGTGGTGAGCGTTTCTTTTCGTCCTCCGTGTTAAGCGTTTCACTAGTCACTCAGCAACCGCACTTGCGGCCGGGTCGTAATCGACTTTGACGAGGATGCGGCTGCGCACCGCGCGGCCGCTCTTCTGCGCCGGAGAGTATGTGGCCGCGGCCAATGCCCGCAGCGCCGAATCTTCGAATACGTCCTGCGGAGACGCGTCCACCACCGATACGTCGGTAACCCGCCCGGTTTCATCGATTAACATCAGCAGCGTCACCGAACCGCCGATTTCGCCGGCGAGTGCCGTTTGCGGATAAACGGGCTCGATGCGATTCAGCGGCTGCGGATAGACGTCGAGCTCCCTTGCGGGGTAATGAACCGGATCGGGAAGGCTGGCGGTCGGAACTTCCGGTTCCGGGCTGCGATCCCCGGCCGCCAGCGTTTGCGCGCTCGGTACCGGCGTTTCGATCGGATCAGGCAACGACGGGACCTGTGGCTGAGCAGGAGGGATGCGATTGCGCTGAGACGCCGCGGGCGCCGCCAAAGCGGGCCGCTTCAGCTCGGCGGGTTCGCGCAACAGCCGGGCATTGATGATGCTCGCACGATCCGCAGGGCTGTGGGCCGGCCGCAGCGCCAGCCCGTAGATAAGGTACAGGTGCAGCGTCGCGGACAACACCACGGCGACCCACAGGCGCGCGAATGCCGCCTGGGACACACTTTGAGGAACCCGCCTGATCCTGCGCACCGCCCGATCCCGCACTGGAAACGCCGACGCCCTCGATTCTAGAACGTCAGCGGCGATGCCGGGAAAAACCTACCTGGTGTGCGCCTTGGCGAGAATATCCTCGATCTGCTCGACCGGAATCGCCCCGGGGACACGCTTGCCGTCGGCAAAGAATATCGTGGGCGTACCGGTGATGCGTTTGGATTTGCCGAATTCCACCAGCTTGTCCACAGGGTTGGCACAGGTGCCAGCTGCTTTCGGTACCACACCCTTGAGCATGTATTCGTCCCAAGCCTTGACGCGATCGCCCGAGCACCATATCGCGCGCGACACATCCGGCGCTTTCGGGTGCAACTCGACCAACGGGTAGAGGAAAATATACATGGTGACGTTGTCCAACTTGACAAGGTCGCGCTCGAGCCGCCGGCAGAATGGGCAATCCGGATCGGAGAACACCGCGATCTTGCGGCTGCCGTTACCCTTTACCTTCTTGATCGCCATCTCGAAGGGAAGCTGCTCGAAAGGAAAAGCCAGCTTCCTGAGCTTCACCTCCTCCAGATCCCTCTGCCTGACCGCCGTCATGTTGGTCATGCTATTGGTGTCGATGATGCTGCCATCGATCAGGTAATTGAAGTTTTCGTCGGCGTAGAACAGCTGTCCGTCGACAACGACTTCATACAAGCCGAGGTATTGTGTCTTGATCACACTATCGACGTTGGCATTGGGAAACTTCTTGGCGACCTCGGAGCGAATGACGGCCTCATCCGCGCAGGCGACGCCGGAAATCAGCAGGAGGGTGGACAAGAGAACGCTCAGGGCACGAATGATCATCATGGGTCGTTTAAAGAGAGTCCGGGAACTCCGTTGAGAAAATAATTAGACCGCTTTTCCAAGCGCTCGTTTCACCAATAGTTTCTTGAGCGGCTGCAGTTGATTAGTAAGATTCAGCCCCGCGTTGCGCAGCCGCGGCAGGCCCGGCAGAGAGCTGCCGAAGAGCTTGTGCAGTCCATCGGTGACGCACTCCATCGCCAGTATGTCTTCCTTGCGGCTGCGTTCGTAACGCCGCAACAGCGCTTTGGCCCCGAAGTCGCTCTCCAGGCCGCGGCTGCCGATGACCCCGGCAAGTGATTCTACATCGGCGATTCCGAGGTTCAATCCTTGCCCGGCAAGCGGGTGCACATTGTGCGCGGCGTCCCCCAGCAGGGCAAGGCGCGGCGCGATCAAACGCGTGGCACGCAGGCGCCGCAACGCAAATGCGGCGGCGGATCCGGCGATCCGCATTGCGCCAAGCCTGTGTGAGGCCGCGTCCCCGACCGCGCGCGCAAGCTCCTCGCCGCTCATTGCCAGCAGATCCTGCGCGTGCGCGTCCGCCGTGGACCACACCATCGACACCTGGCCCTGCGGCAGAGGCAGCAGCGCGAGCACGCCATCCCTGCGGAACCACTGATACGCCGCGTTGCGATGCGGTGTCTCGACATGAAAGTTGGCGACCACGCCCTTCTGGCCGTACTCGTGGACCTCGACCTCGATTCCTGCCTGCGAACGCAATCTCGACTCGGCACCGTCGGCCGCTATCACCAGCCGCGCTTCCAGCTCCGTACCATTGGAAAGCGCAAGCACGGCTGCCGCGTCCGTCCAGTTCGCGCGCAGGCATTCGACGCCGCTCAACAGCGCGAGATCCGCCTGCCCATTGAGAGACCCGGTCAGCGCCTGCTGAAGATTGGATTCCTCCGCGATTGCCGCAAGCTCGAAGACGCCGTTACGATAGGCGCTGAACTCGAGCTTCGAGCTACCGTCATCGCCGAATACCAGCATTTCCTGCACCGGCGCAACACGCTCCTGCGCGAGCCGCGGCCATACGCCCCAGCCCTCCAGACAGCGCATGCTTCGCGGATTGAGCGCATAGACGCGCAAGTCGAATTCCGCGGCAGGCATCGGACGTGGCAATCTCGGCTCGACCAACGCGAGGCTCAGGCCGCTTTGGCAAAGCGCGCGCGCGATGCTGCCCCCGACCAGACCTCCGCCTACAATGGCGATGTCGACCTTCACGCGGCCAGTCTACTACGGCCGCGCAGGCGCGCGCGTAGGGAAGCTCTGACCAGGTTCCTGCCTTGACAATGCAGGGGGCCGTCAGTAACCTTTCGCTCCCTTTTCCTCCCCGCTGCAGAACGAGGACCGGCAGGTTTCCGGTGATATAGCTCAGTTGGTTAGAGCACAGCACTCATAATGCTGGGGTCGGTGGTTCAAGTCCACCTATCACCACCACCGAACGCGGCAAACAAGGGGCTTGCATCTGCGCAAGCCCCTTGTTTGCCGCAATCTGCCGGCGTCACCCAACTTGATGACACGCCGTCGCTGCTAACATGAGCGCAACGCGGTATAATTTTAAGTGGCTGTTTCCTTTGTGGTAGTCCCTTGAGAATTGCAGCGGTCCCGTCATCCACGCGCGTGCGCAGAATCGCCCTGCGGTTTCTGGTTGCGATGATTGCCGCAACCACGATGTCGCCTGCATTCCCGGCCCGCAATTTCCCCGAGAAGGCAGTGCGCGGCGAAATCAAGTCGCACAGTTATCCGTACGTGAAGATCGGCACCAAGACGCTGCGCCTTGCCCCCGGCGGCAGGATTTTCAACCATCAGAACCTCATCATCATGCCGGCGTCGCTGCAATCGCAGACCGCGCAGATCATGTACACCACGGATATGAACGGCGACCTCTCGCGCGTGTGGCTGCTGACCGCTGAAGAAGCGGCGCGGTATCCGATCAAGAAGTAACGCGGCATGGGTAAGCTATACATCCGCACCTTCGGCTGCCAGATGAACGAGTACGACTCGGACAAGATGGCCGATGTGCTCGCTGCCGCGGAGGGATTTGAAACCACCGACGACCCCGAACAGGCCGACGTCATCCTGTTCAATACCTGCTCGGTGCGCGAGAAGGCCCAGGAAAAAGTTTTCCACGACCTCGGGCGTATCCGGCCTCTGAAGCAGGCCCGGCCCGGGCTCATCATCGGCGTTGGCGGCTGCGTCGCCAGCCAGGAGGGCGCGGCGATCGTTGCACGCGCACCCTACGTCGACCTGGTCTTCGGCCCGCAGACCCTGCACCGGTTGCCGCAGATGCTCCGGGCGCGGCGCAGCAGCGGCAAGCCGCAGGTGGACATATCCTTTCCCGAAATCGAAAAATTCGACAACCTGCCGCCAGCCAGAGTCGAGGGGTGCACGGCCTTCGTCTCGATCATGGAAGGCTGCAGCAAGTATTGCAGTTTCTGCGTGGTGCCCTACACGCGCGGCGAAGAAGTCTCGCGTCCGTTCGACGATGTGCTAACCGAAGCGGCCGGGCTGGCGGAGCAGGGCGTGAAGGAGATCACGCTGCTCGGACAGAACGTCAATGCCTATCGCGGCAGCATGAGCGACGCCGAAGTTGCCGATCTTGCCCTGTTGCTCGAGTATCTCGCCGAAGTCCCGGGCATCGAGCGCCTGCGTTATACCACCTCGCATCCGAAGGACTTCTCCGAGCGCCTGATCGAGGCCCACGCCAGGATCCCGCAACTGGTTAGCCACGTGCATCTGCCGGTGCAGTCCGGCTCGGACCGGGTGCTTTCCGCAATGAAGCGCGGTTACACCGCACTGGAATACAAATCCATCATCCGCCGCCTGCGCGCAGCACGGCCGGACGCTGCCATCTCCTCCGACTTCATCGTCGGATTTCCCGGCGAGACCGACGAAGACTTCGAGCAGACCTTGCAGCTGGTCGAGGGCATCGGTTTCCATTCGAGCTTCAGCTTCATGTACAGCCCGCGCCCCGGCACACCGGCCGCGAGTCTGCCCAACCAGGTCCCGCAGGCAACAAAGCAGGCGCGCCTCGCACGCCTGCAAGCACGACTCGATGCGCAGGCGCTGGCGATCAGCAGCCGCATGGTCGGTTCGATCGAGCGCATCCTAGTCGAGGGGCCTGCGAAGAAGAATCCGGAAGAGCTGGCGGGCCGCACCAGCAGCAATCTCATGGTCAATTTTCGCGGTCCGAAACGCCTCGTCGGGCGGATGACGGACGTACGCATCACGACGGCGATGTCGCATTCGCTGCGCGGCGAAATGTTGGTAAAAGAAGCTGTTTGAAGCCCTTCGAACTTTCTTTCTCCCCCGTTGACAACGAGCGCCTCGCCAACCTGTGTGGCGCGCTCGACGAGAACCTCAGGCAGATCGAAACCGCGCTCGAGGTGTCCATTGCGCGCCGCGGAGAGAACTTCAGCGTCTCCGGCATCGACGCGCAGACCAGGCTGGCCGCCGAGGCTCTGCAACGTTTTTATGAACAGGCGAACCGCAATCTGAGCCTCGAAGAAATCCAGCTCGGCCTGATCGAGGTCGCACGCGGACCGAATCCGTCGGCAGCAGACGAGGCCCTGGTGCTGCACACGCGGCGCCGGGACTTGCACGGACGCACGCCGCGCCAGGTGCAGTACATCCGGCAGATCAAGGAGTACGACATCACCTTCGGCATCGGCCCCGCCGGCACCGGCAAGACCTATCTCGCGGTGGCCTGCGCGGTGGACGCATTCGAGCGCGATTCCGTGAAGCGGATCGTGCTGGTGCGCCCCGCGGTCGAAGCCGGCGAGCGTCTTGGTTTCCTGCCCGGAGACATGGCGCAGAAAGTCGATCCTTATCTGCGCCCGCTCTACGACGCGCTCTACGACCTGATGGGCTTCGAGAAAGTCGGCAAATTGTTCGAGCGCGGTTCGATCGAGATCGCACCGCTCGCCTACATGCGCGGCCGCACGCTCAATCACTCCTTCATCATTCTCGACGAGGCGCAGAACACCACCCCGGAGCAGATGAAGATGTTCCTTACCCGCATGGGCTTCGGCAGCAAGGCGGTAGTCACCGGCGACGTAACCCAGATCGACCTGCCCAAGGGGCACAAAAGCGGACTGATCGAGGCGCAACTGATCCTCGGAGACGTGCGCGGCATCACCTTCACCCAGTTTCTCAGCGAAGACGTGGTGCGCCACCCGCTGGTGCAGCGCATCGTCCACGCCTATGAACAGCGCGGCTCCCGCAGGGAAGGCTGACCCGGCGATGTCCCGCGCCGGTGGCCGGTTGGCGCGCTCCAAACCACGCTGCAGGCTCGCGTTGACGGTTCAGTACGCAGCGGCGAACGACGGATTGCCGACGCGCAGCCAGTTGCGCGCCTGGGTGAAGGCCGCGTTGCAGCGCGATGCCGACGTCACGGTGCGCCTGGTGGCTGCCGAAGAAGGTCGCACGCTCAACCGGCAGTATCGTGGCAGGGATCACGCCACCAACGTACTGACCTTTGCCTATTCCGATACCGATCCGTTGGCGGGCGACATCGCACTGTGCATTCCGGTAGTCGAGCGCGAAGCCCGGGAACAGCACAAGAATCCGCAAGCGCACTACGCCCATCTGGTAGTGCACGGCATGCTGCACCTGCAGGGTTACGATCACCAGAAGGCCGCAGACGCACGGAACATGGAAACGCTAGAAACGGAAATTGTCACCAGCCTGGGGTATGCTGACCCCTACGAGCAAACGGGAAATGGGAAATAGGGAATACTGACGCCCGCCGCTGGGGCGGTATTACCCGTTTCCCAGTGGCCATTTCCTATTCGCGAAGTCATGGACGAAGAACAGGACAGACCCTCATTGCTGGAACGGCTGGGCGCGCTGCTGATGCGTGAGCCGGAAGACCGCGAGCAGCTGATCGAGCTGCTGCAGCGTTCCTACGAACGCAACCTGCTGGATGCCGACGCACTCGCCATGATCGAAGGCGTCTTGCAGGTTTCCGAGATGCAGGCGCGCGACATCATGATCCCGCGTTCGCAGATGGACGTGATCGACATCGGCGACGCGCCCGAGAAGTTCATCCCCTGGGTGATCGAGACCAGTCACTCGCGTTTTCCGGTGATTGGCGACAACAAGGACGACGTGATCGGCATCCTGCTGGCCAAGGACCTGCTGCGCTACTACGCGGGCCAGGAGTTCAACGTGCGCGAGATGCTGCGACCGGCGGTATTCATCCCCGAGTCGAAGCGCCTGAACGTTCTGCTCAAGGATTTTCGCAGCAATCGCAACCACATCGCGATCGTGGTGGACGAGTACGGCGGCGTTGCCGGTCTGGTCACCATTGAAGACGTGCTGGAACAGATCGTCGGCGAAATCGAGGACGAATTTGACTTCGACGAGACCGAAGCCAACATCGTCCTGGACCGCAACGGCCAGTTCCGCGTCAAGGCGCAGACCGAGATCGACGACTTCAACAAGACTTTCGGCACCGACTTCAGCGACGAGGATTTCGACACCGTGGGCGGCCTGGTGCTGGCTCACTTGGGCCGCCTGCCAAAGCGCGGCGAGCAGTTCCGCATCGGCGACCTGAACTTCAAGGTGGTGCGCGCCGACAGCCGGAGACTTTATTCGATTCTGGTAGAAAAGGTCAGGACGGAGAGTGCGGCCTGAGTTGTCCGCCCGCCGCGAGGCAGGCGCCGCTACCACTGCTTTAGGTCGTCTCTTCCTGCTCCCGTTCCTCCTGGGGGCGGCTACGGTCGCGGGATTCGCGCCGTTTCATCTTTACCCGCTTCCGATCCTGGCGCTGAGCGGATTATTGCTGCTCTGGGAGCGCAGCCGCAATGCCCGGTCCGCCGCGGTGATCGGCTTTTGCTTCGGCCTCGGCATGTTTCTCGCCGGAGTGAGCTGGGTATACGTAAGTCTGCACGATTTCGGCGGGATGGGGATGCTCACCGCCGCAATCTTTACCTTTTCTTTCTGCGCGTACCTGGCCTGCTATCCGGCGTTGGTCGGGGCAATTCTCAAGCGTCTGCCGGCTTCCCGGACGGTACGCCTGCTGCTCTTTTTCCCGGCGTTGTGGGCGTTGTCGGAGTGGGTGCGCGGCTGGCTGTTCACCGGCTTCCCGTGGCTCGCGCTTGGCTATTCGCAGGCACCCGGCAGCCCGTTGGCCGGCTTCGCGCCCGTGCTCGGGGTGTTCGGCGTTTCACTGGCCACGGCTGTCGCCGCGGCGGCGCTGGCCTCGGTCATCGCGCGTCTTGCCGAATGGCGCTCGCAGTCCCCGCAATGGCGCATGGCGCTGCTGGTTCGCGAACGCGGCGCATGGATCATCGTCGCCGTGCTGATTGCCGGCGTCGCATCGAGCGGCAGGGATTGGACGCAACCTTTACCCGGCGAACCGACCAGCGTCGCGCTTCTGCAAGGGAATATCCCGCAGGAGATGAAGTGGCGGCCGGAGCGCGCGCGCGCCACACTTGAAACCTACCTGAGGCTAGCGCAGTCGGCCGAAGCCAGAT
>CAYNFN010000097.1:0-3838 GCA_964396485.1 uncultured Alcaligenaceae bacterium | reverse complement strand
GCGCCGGACCTGTTCGGCTTCGGCCGTTCCGACAAACCGGCGGATAACGCGGCTTATACCTTCGATTTTCACCGGGGCGCACTCCAGGCGCTGATCGATGAACTCGATCTCGGAAACATCACACTGGTGTGCCAGGACTGGGGCGGGCTGCTGGGGCTGACCCTGCCGATGGAAATGCCGCAGCGTTTCACCCGGCTGCTGGTGATGAACACCACCCTTGGAACCGGCGACGCGCCACTGCCGGAGGGGTTTCTGGCGTGGCGAAAGTGGGCGGCCGAGCATCCGGACATGTTGGTGGGCAAGCTGCTCGGGCGCGCCTGTCCGCATCTCACGGCGGAAGAGCGCGCGGCTTACGACGCGCCGTTTCCCGATGTGCACCACAAGGCCGGAGTACGCCGCTTTCCCCAACTCGTCCCCGATCGACCCGGCGCGCCGGGCGCGGAAATCTCAAGGGCGGCGCGCGACTGGTGGTCGAGACAATGGAAGGGTACGAGTTACATGGCGATCGGCATGCAGGACCCGGTGCTCGGCGCGCCGGTGATGCAGGCGTTGCACCGCCACATCCGCGGCTGCCCGGCGCCGCTCGAAGTTGCCGAGGCCGGCCACTTCACCCCCGAGTGGGGCGAGCGCATCGCCGCCAATGCGCTTGCTCACTTACTGGGGTAAGAGGCAAACCTCTTTCAACACGAAGGGACACGAAGGAAATACCAAGGGCACGAAGGAGAGCCAAAGACGGAAGGATGACGTTTATTCCTTGCAGGTCAGTTGAATGTTCCGCCATTACTTTCGATGTCTTGTTTTTCCCCTTGCTTTTGCCTTTCCTTCGTGTACCTTCGTGGCCTTTGATTTCGGCGTAACGTTGATCTCGCCTCCGGCGAGCTAAACATCAGCCTCCGTCGCAACAAGCTGCTTAGCCGCGTGTTGTGTGTGGAGCGCGTTTCGATTTTCGGGGTCGATACAAGTGCATATCCACATCCTGGGCATCTGCGGCACGTTCATGGGCGGGATCGCGGTGATCGCAAGGCAGTCGGGGCACAAGGTGACCGGCTGCGACGCCAACGTCTATCCGCCGATGAGCACGCAGTTGCAGGCGCAGGGCATCGATCTTATCGAGGGCTTCGATGCGTCGCAGATCGAACTCAAGCCCGGCCTGTTCGTGATCGGCAACGTGGTCGCGCGCGGCAATCCGCTGATGGAGGAAATCCTCGACCGCGGTCTCGCCTTCATTTCCGGGCCGCAGTGGTTGTACGAGAACGTATTGCGGGGAAAGTGGGTACTGGCGGTTGCCGGCACCCACGGCAAGACCACCACCACGTCGATGCTGGCGTGGATCCTGGAGCACGCCGGGCTCGATCCGGGATTCCTGATCGGCGGCGTGCCGATCAATTTCGAGGTTTCCGCGCGTGCCACCGATTCGGCATTCTTTGTCATCGAGGCGGACGAATACGACACCGCGTTCTTCGACAAACGCTCCAAGTTCATCCACTACATGCCGCGCACCGCGATCCTGAACAATCTCGAGTTCGATCATGCCGATATCTTTCCCGACGTGGCGGCGATCGAAACCCAGTTCCACCATCTGGTGCGCACCATCCCCGGCAACGGCCTGATCATCGCCAACGGCCGCGAGCAGAGCATGACGCGCGTCCTGGCCCGCGGCGTCTGGAGCAAGGTCGAACTGCTGGGCGTGGACGAGGGCTGGATCTCCAGGCCGCGCGACGAGCATGCCTTCGACGTGTTCTTCGAGGGCGGTCCGCGCGGCACCGTGAACTGGGTTCTGCTGGGCGAGCACAACCGCCACAACGCGCTGGCAGCGCTTGCCGCCGCCCGCCACGCGGGCGTGCCGGTCACCAAAGGCATCGAGGCGCTGGGCGAGTTCAGGAACGTCAAACGCCGCCTGGAAGTGCGCGGCACGGTCAACGACATCACCGTATACGACGACTTCGCCCACCATCCCACGGCGATCGAGACCACCATCGCGGGTTTGCGCAGCAAGGTCAACGGCGCGCGCATCGTTGCCGTCCTGGAACCGCGCTCGAACACCATGAAGATGGGCGTGATGAAGGACGCGCTGGCGGGAAGTCTCGCCGGCGCCGATCTGGTGTTCTGCTATACCAACGGGCTGGGCTGGGATGCCGGGCCAGTACTCGCGCCGCTCGGTGCAAAATCGGTCTGCTTCGACGACCTGGGAAAGCTGACGGCAGCGATTTCCGCAGCCAGCCGGCCGGGCGACCACGTGCTGGTGATGAGCAACGGCGGCTTCGGTGGCATTCACACCATGCTTCTGGAAGCGCTCAAGCGCTAGCTGGCTATTGCGGGCCCGGAAAAACAACGCTAACCACGGAGGACACAGAGGACACGGAGGAAAAGCCAAAGACGAGGGAAAACATGTGGGAGTTAAAAGCGGGCTTGGTGCCAACGTGACCACCGATACCAGGTTTTTACTCTCGAATGCTCTTTTGTTCTTGCCCTTCCTCCGTGTCCTCTGTGTCCTCCGTGTTTCAAGATTTTTCTCCGATTAGCGTTTACCGATCCAGAGGCTGCCGGGCCCCGACGTCCGCCTGCACCGGGCGTTTTTTGTGCGTAATGTGGCAGTCGGGCACAATACCGCGGCGTCCGCTTGCGCCAACGTCATGATCGTCTATATCCACGGATTCAACAGTTCCCCCGCATCACACAAATCCAAACAGTTGCGCGGCCGCCTTGTTGCGCTCGGTTGCGACGCGGAGTTTGTCTGCCCGGCTTTGCCGCACTGGCCGAAGCAGGCGATGGCGCTGCTGGAGCGCGAAGTTGCGCGTGTGCCGACGGAGGAGGTCACGCTCGTCGGCAGTTCGCTCGGCGGTTTCTACGCCACCGCTCTCACCGAGAAAACCGGTGTGCGCTCCGTGCTGGTGAATCCGGCGATCACGCCGCAGGAGGGTCTGCGCGCCTGCCTCGGCTCGCAGAGGAATCTTTACTCGGGCGAGGAGTACGTGCTCACCGAAGAACACCTCGCGCAACTCGCCGAATTGCACGTGCCGAAGCCGGCCCGGCTGGACCGCTATCTCCTGTTGCACACCACTGGAGACGAATTGCTCGACTGGCGCGTCGCGGTAGACCACTACCGCGGCTGCCGGCAGGTCATCGTGCGGGGCAGCGATCACGGGTTCAAGGAATTCGGCGACTATCTGGATATCGTTCTCGAATTCGCCAAATGAGGGACACGCTTCCCGTATAATCGCGCGCTTGCTTTTCCCCTCATCCCTCACTCCTCACGCTTCACCGGCGCAGCACATGAACGTTTTCTTCGAAGAGGACGGCGGCTTCAAGGTCGGCACCGTGCTCGCCGACAACAACACCTCGCTGCAGGTCGAAACCCTGCACGGCAAGCGCACCAAGGTGAAGGCCGCGGCAGTACTGATCCGCTTCGAGCACCCCGCACCGTCGCCGTTCATCGCGGAAGCGAACAAGATCTCCGCCGAAATCGATCCGGCGTTTTTGTGGGAATGCTGCGGCGAGGCCGAGTTCTCGTTCGAGCAGCTGGGGCGCGAGTACTTCGGGCGCGAACCCGGGGCGCAGGAGAGCGCCGGCCTGCTGATGCGGCTGCACGCTACCCCGACGCATTTCTACAAGAAGCGCAAAGGCCATTACAAGGCCGCACCGCCGGATGCGCTGAAGTCGGCGCTTGCCAGCATCGAGCGCAAGCAAAAACAGGCGGCGCAGCAGGCCCGCTACCTCGAGCAGCTTGATCGGTTCGAGTTGCCGGAGGAACTGCGGCCGATGTTGAAGGAACTGCTGTACCGGCCCGACAGGAACAGCATCGAGTTCAAGGCGCTGGACCAGGCCGCGGTTCCGGCGC
>CAYNFN010000096.1:0-1890 GCA_964396485.1 uncultured Alcaligenaceae bacterium | reverse complement strand
CTGTTCGGCAACCATCCGGTGGACATGGATCTCGAGGTCGTGCTCGGCAAGCCGCCGAAGATGACCCGCGATGTCACGCACCGGGCACAGAAACTGGCATCTCTCGATTTCTCCTCGGTGACGCTCGCGGACGCGGCGCAGCGGGTGCTGCGTTTCCCCGCGGTGGCGGACAAGACCTTCCTGATTTCGATCGGCGACCGCACCGTCGGCGGCCTGTGCGCACGCGACCCGTTTGTCGGGCCCTGGCAGATACCGGTCGCCGATGTGGCCGTCACGCTGATGGGATTCAGGACAGACCGCGGCGAGGCGTTCGCGATGGGCGAGCGCACGCCGCTGGCGGTGATCAACGCGCCGGCTTCCGGACGGATGGCGGTCGGTGAGGCGATCACCAACATCGCTGCCGCACGCATCGCGAAGCTCGGCGACGTGAAGTTGTCCGCGAACTGGATGGCAGCCGCCGGCTACCCGGGTGAAGACGCGGCTCTGTTCGATACCGTCAAGGCGGTGGCCATGGAACTGTGCCCGCATTTGGGCATCAGCATCCCGGTCGGCAAGGACTCGATGTCGATGCGAACGGCGTGGGAAGACAATGGCAGGAAAAAGGAAGTCATTGCGCCGCTGTCGCTGATCGTCTCCGCGTTTGCGCCCTGCGTGGATGCGCGCAAGACGCTGACGCCGCAACTCCGGCCGCTGGATCGCGACACCGAGTTGGTGCTGATCGACCTCGGCTCGGGACGCAATCGCCTGGGCGGATCGGCGCTGGCCCAAGTGTATGGCCAAATCGGCGATGAGGCGCCGGATCTGGATTCACCGCAGAAACTGAAGGCATTGTTCGAAACCGTCCAGCGGCTGAACTCTGAAGGAAGAATTCTTGCGTACCATGACCGTTCCGACGGCGGGTTGTTCGCGGCGCTGGCGGAGATGATGTTCGCCTCGCATGTCGGCATCACGGCGGACATCAGCGCGCTCGGTGGAGATGCGCTGGCTGCACTCTTCAATGAGGAAATCGGCGCGGTGCTGCAGGTGAAGACTTCGGATTTCGACGCCGTGAAAGACGCGTTCTCGCGGCCCGGGCTGGGCGTCGAGTTCCATCGTCTCGGCATTCTCAATCGCGCCGGCAGGCTGATCATCGCTGCAAAGGGCAGGGAAATATATAGCGAATCTGGAATCGCGCTGCAGCGCGCGTGGTCGGAAACCACGTATCACCTGCAAAGGCTACGCGACAACCCTCAATGCGCGCAACAGGAATATGACCGCATCCTCGATGCCGCGGATCCGGGATTGCACGCGAAACTGACCTACGATCCGGCGCAGGACATTGCCGCGCCTTACATCGGCCGCGGCGCTCGCCCGAAGATGGCGATCCTGCGCGAGCAGGGGGTGAACGGCCAGATCGAAATGGCCGCGGCCTTCGACCGCGCCGGCTTCGAAACGCGCGACGTGCACATGAGCGACATCATCGCCGGCCGGGTGTCGTTCGCCGGATTCAAGGGTGTTGTGGCCTGCGGCGGATTCTCCTACGGCGACGTGCTCGGCGCCGGAGAGGGCTGGGCCAAGTCCATCCTGTTCAACCGTCGTGCGCGGGACGAGTTCGAAGCTTTCTTCAATCGTAACGACTCCTTCGCGCTGGGCGCCTGCAACGGCTGCCAGATGATGAGCAACCTGCACGAAATCATTCCCGGCACGGCGCACTGGCCGCATTTCGTGCGCAACCGGTCCGAGCAGTTCGAAGCACGCGTGGTGATGCTGGAAGTGATGAAAAGCCCGTCGTTGTTCTTCCGCGGGATGGAGGGCAGCCGGATGCCGATCGCGGTCGCGCACGGCGAGGGCTACGCCGAGTTCGCCTCGCCGGCGCAACTGGCCGCAGCCCGGGGGCTGGTGGCGCTGCGC
>CAYNFN010000095.1:0-5608 GCA_964396485.1 uncultured Alcaligenaceae bacterium | reverse complement strand
TCCCGGCTGCGGCGAGTTTGCCGATCACTTCGTGGATCGCGCCCAGCCGGTCGTCGCCCTGCACCAGGAACACCGTCTTTCGCGCCGAAAGCTTCCACTTGTTCTTTTTCGCCGCCGTGCGGAAGGCGGCTGAATCTTCTGGGATGAAGTCTATCTGCGCCTTGCGCCCCGCCGGAAATCCGGTGAATGCGAGTAGGTTCACGCCTGCGTCCCTGAGCGCCTCCAGGTACGTGGCGCCCGCCCCCGCCTGGTTTGCCACTTCCACGTAAAAATAGTCCGCCTTGCGTACCGAGTCTGTCATGGCCTCCTCCTTTTTTGCACACCTGATTTATCTATAGCACTTCCTGGCGCACGCGCAAGCCGCGCTTTCAATTCCCCGGGTCTGCGGGAGCCGGAAAGCGCCGTCGAAGCGGCCGCGGTAGCCGCGCTTTCCGCATTTGTCGCGGCCTCGTACAGTGTCAACTGTCCCAGCTTGCCGCCGTAGCTCGACTCCCAGCGCTTGCGCACTTCTGCCGGCACGAGCGGCGTGCCGTCGCAGTACTTCATTGAGCAACCCCCTGACTTCCTCCTCGGAGAGCTTGTTCGGCTTCCTGCCGTCGGGGCACAACGCCCGCGCGCAAACCAAACCGGGACGATGGCCGACCTATACTTGCGAATGCGCCCAATCTCGCGGGAGAGGCCATGAAGACAGTCGCACTTCCATCGGGTGAACGCGTTCCCGCGCTCGGCCAGGGCACCTGGCATATGGGCGAGAACAAGGCGGGCCGCGCCGAGGAGATCGCCACGCTCAGGCTCGGCCTGGATCTTGGCATCACGCTCATCGATACGGCGGAAATGTACGGCGAAGGCAAGGCCGAGGAACTGATCGGCGATGCGATCGCGGGCCGACGCGACGAGGCCTTCCTGGTAAGCAAGGTCTATCCGCACAACGCCACGCGCAAAGGCGCAGTGGCCGCGTGCGAGCGCAGCCTCAAGCGGCTTCGCACCGACCGCATCGATCTTTATCTGCTGCATTGGCGCGGGAGCGTGCCGTTCGCCGAAACCATGGAGGCATTCATGGCGCTGCAGAAATCCGGCAAGATCCGCCACTACGGCGTGAGCAACCTGGATCTCGAGGACATGCAGGAACTCCGGTCCGTGCCCGGCGGCAAGGGTGTGGCAACCGACCAGTTGCTCTACAACCTCACCCGCCGCGGCATCGAACGGGATTTGGTTCCGTGGCTGCGCAAGCGCCGCATTCCGGTGATGGCGTATTCGCCGATCGAGCAGACGAGGCTGGTGCGTAACCCGAAGCTTGCCGATTTTGCGCGCCGCCACGGCATGACCCCGGCGCAAGCCGCACTCGCGTGGCTGCTCGCCAACGACGACATCATCGCCATCCCGAAGACCGGCAAGCGCGAGCGGTTGAAAGAAAATTTCGGCGCGCTCGAGCATCCACTGACCAAAGAACAGCTCGCGGAACTCGACCGCCTGTTTGCGCCGCCGCAAGGACCGGCGCCTTTGCAGATGCTCTAGCCTGGATAATTCATGAAGACGCCCCGTGTGCGGATAATCGCTGGCGTGCCGTGTTTATGAGCAAGCTCTTGCACGGTACAGTGTGTCGCGTCGGGCTACTCGGGCGCTGGCGGCCGATTTCCGGCCATTTGCGGCATGCCCGCCTGGCCGATAGAGTGATCTATCGGCTGCGGCAGTCGAGCCGCAACTGTCTCGGAACTTGACTCGCCATCATCCCGAGTCCCTCATGAATTATCTAGGCTAGGGCGGTAAGGCGTGACGATCCCTGGCGCGTGACAGACTATCCCTCCCCAGACGACGAAAGACGGCCATGCGCCATCCACTGACTTTTTCGTATGTCCTCGCGTCGGGCCTGTCCCCGGTTGCGTTCGCGCTGGATGCCGACAAGGGCGACGCGTATGTGGGGCTCGGTGCGTGCGTGCGGCCCGCATACGAAGGGAGCTGGGCGACTTCGAACTCAGGGAAGATATCGGGCCTGGAAGGTCCATTCGTTACGACACGGTGGACTTCGCCGAGAGAACCGCGGCGACGCTCGACGACCTGTGGGCATTCGCCACCGCCAAGGTGGAAGCGCTGAACCGCGGTGCGGAGCAGATGGGGTCTTGTTTCATCAGGCCCTGAATTGCGGCGGATGACACACAAAAACAACGGGCACAGAAAAGTGCCCGTTGTTCTTAGCGATGCTGCGAGGCCCGCTGGCGTCTTCAGTCGAAACTGAACCCCGGCGTGCGCGTGTAGTGATGCAATCCCTCGTCCTGGATGACCAGCGAGCGCATGCGTTTCAGGCCGCGGTTGTGGTGCGAGTGCAGCAGCGTGGCCGGTGTAATCTGCGCGGCGCCGGTTGACCAGTCCACGCGCTGCCCGCCGATCATCGAGTGGATGCCCTCGCCCTGGATCGCCAGCGTCACCGCCACGCCATTGTGGCGATGCGGGCGCTGGTCGCAACCCGGCGCGAGCGTGTTAATCGCGACATTGATCGACGGGATGGTCATGTAGCCCGGCGCCAGCGCCGCAGTTGAGAACATCACCGAGTGGCCGGTGGTGTTTTCGGTGACCGGGCGCTGCCAAACCGCTTCGAAGCGCCGCTCGATCTCGTGCGCGGGCCAGTGGACCGTATCGACCACCGACTCTTGCGGCGCGGGCGGGCTCAGTCGCTCGAAGGCCAGCAGCGGCTCATTGGTCGCCACGAACAGCAGGCACTCGGCGCCGCCCGCACGATGCGTGGTCTCGCTACCCCCGGGGAAACAGAACACGTCTCCCGCGCCCCACGCAATCACGTCGGCTGCGTTGCGGCTATCGCCGCTGCCCGCCATGACGTAGTAGATCGCGCCCGAAGCCGCAAAGGCTGCGCGCAATTGTTCGCCCGCGCGGATCTTCAGATAACGGCACAGCAGCGTGGGCGTGGTGGCCGGATACGGCGTGCCGAGATCCCCGGCGGCATCCAGCGCAATCGCTACGGTCGGTGTTGCCTGATCGAAGGCCCGGTCGCGCTCGCCTAAAAACTGCCGTGCCGGTACCGGCGGAAAGCCGAAGGTGAACGGGTTTTCCGAGGTGTGGTAGCGGGCGCGGCTTGCATTTGGCGTTTGCGGCTCGGCCCGGGTGCGGACGATATTCTTGACTGTCATAGCGATCCTCTTGGTGTATTGCTCGCGACCGATAATATACCGCCGGCAAAAAGAAGTTGGCCGGCGCTCCGGGAAATCCTCAGCGCGAAATGCTAGCTTGCCTTTTTCAGTCGCCTGGCGAATTTCTCCCTGAACTTGGCCACCTTCGGCGCGACCACGTAGTGGCAGTACGGCTGGTTCGGATTGTTCTGGAAGTACTCCTGGTGATAGCCCTCGGCGATGTAGAACTGCCCGGTCGGCACGACTTCGGTTACGATCGGATCGGCAAAAGCCTTGTCTGCTGTCAGCTCGCGGATGATCTTTTCCGCCTCGGCTTTCTGTGCCGGCGTGTGGTGGAAAATCGCCGAGCGGTACTGGCTACCGACGTCGTTGCCCTGGCGATTGAGCGTGGTCGGATCGTGGATCACGAAAAAGACTTCCAGCAGATCGCGGTAGCTGAGCACCTTCGGATCGAAAGTGACGCGCACCACCTCTGCATGCCCGGTGTCGCCGTTACACACCGCTTCGTAGGTCGGATTGGGTCGCTGTCCGCCCATGTAACCGGACTCCACGCTTTCCACACCCTGCAGCCGGTCGAACACTGCCTCCAGGCACCAGAAACACCCGCCCGCAAGTGTCGCGATTTCCTTGCTGTCCTGAGCCTGTTCCATCCCCGACCTCCACGATTGCCGTATTCACAGTGTAGCGGCATCGCGATTGGTCGAGGGCAGTCGTCAGGACCCGGGGAAGCCCTGATTAGGGTCAACGGGTAGAATCCTGCGAACACAAGGAAACCGGCGAGCAATGATCGGGCTGCTGCAGCGGGTCAGCGAAGCGCATGTGGACGTGGACTGCAAGACGGTCGGCGCGATCGGCCCCGGACACTGATGGTGTTGGTCTGCGCCGAGCGCGGCGACACCGTGACGGAGGCGGAACGTCTGCTGGAGCGGTTGCTCGATTGTCGCGTGTTTGCCGATGCAGCCGGCAAGATGAATCTGAGCCTAAGGGATGTAGCTGGCGGACTGCTACTGGTGCCGCAGTTCACGCTGGCGGCGGACACCGGCAAGGGCACACGCCCCAGTTTCACTCCTGCCGCCCCGCCCGATGAAGGCTGACGGCTGTTCGAACATATGCTGGCGCGCGCCCGACGCGCACACTCCCCGGTTGCGGCTGGCGAATTCGGCGCCATGATGAAAGTGTCTTTGACTAACGACGGTCCGGTCACGCTGTGGCTGCAGGTGCACCCGCGATCCGGCCGCCCCGCGGAGGCTGCGCCCAGGGAATGAAAGGAGGCGCAGCGTTTTCGAGGCCACCGACCACTATGGCAGAATGCGTAGAACCTCAGTGAGGAGAACAGCATGAAACGATTCGATCCGGTCACCCGGGCCCGAATAGACCTGACCGCGGCGCTGCGCTCCGCTGCCCGCATGGGACTGAACGAGGGCGTCTGCAATCACTTCAGCCTGGAAATGCCGGGCGATCCCGGCAAATTCCTGATCAATCCTCAGGGCCTTCATTGGTCCGAGATCACGCCCGCCGACCTGATGATCGTGGACGAAAAAGGCGTGGTGGTCGAGGGCAAACACACGGTGGAGCCGACCGCGTTCTTCATCCACGGCCGCATACATCTGGGCAAGCGCAAGAGATGCGTGCTGCATACCCACATGCCTTTTGCCACCGCGCTGACGTTGCTGGACGGCGGTGAACTCGACGTGTTCGCCAACCAGAACGCCATGCGCTACTACGGCCGCATCGGCTACGACCGCGGGTACGGCGGTGTTGCGCTGGACAACGCCGAGGGCGATCGCATATGCAACGCGCTCGGCGACAACGAAGTGGTCTTCATGCAGCATCACGGCGTCATCGTCTGCGGCGACAACGTCGCCCACGCCTTCGACGACCTCTATTATCTCGAGCGCTCCTGCATGGTGCAGATACTGGCGCAAGGCACCGGCGGGAAACTCAAGCGCGTGCCGGAAAAAATGGTCGCCGAAGCGGCGAGGCAGATCGGCGGCGAACGTCAACAATCCGTCCTGCACTTCGAAGCGCTGAAGCGCCTGCTCGATCGCGACGAGCCGGGTTGGTCGCGGCTGAACTGATCGATCCGCCGCTTCAAGGTGTTTGCGCCCAACCGCGAAACCACCGACGCGGTGGAAACCATGACACTTTACGCCGGGCAAAGCGCAGGAATGGTGCGTGAACAAAAGCCCGCAGGGATAGTGTGGCCGAGCTGATGCGGCAGGCAACGGAACTGATAATCGATCTCTCCGGCCGCGGCCGCTGATCGGTCACGCCAACCCCGGCCGATCGGGCGCGGACCATCTGATCCCGGGATGGCGCGCCCGCCACTTCGCCGCGACCCCCGCATGGAGAGGGTATGAGGAAGTCGTGGGCCATGCTGGCCAACGTGCTGGTTGTCGCGACCATCAGCGCGGCGATCTGCTGGATACCGGCGTCCGAGTTCCTCGAGCGCAACATCGGTCTGGGCT
>CAYNFN010000094.1:0-2258 GCA_964396485.1 uncultured Alcaligenaceae bacterium | reverse complement strand
GGATGCGACCCGGAGTCGCTCGCATTGCACGCCGCTCATGTGCGCTCGATGGGACGCCTACGCGGTCACATCCCCAGAGGGGCCCCTGTTCCGCGCTCCGGCGTCCCTAGCAGTCATCCGCACCTGGCGCAACGCGCGTCGTGGAACTTATGCAGAGCTTCCCTAACGGTACACCAGCACCGGGGTCTTGCTGTGGGTGAGCACCTTGGTGGTCTCGCTACCCAGCAGCAGTGCCGACAAGCCGCGGCGTCCGTGCGAGGCCATGAAAATCAGGTCGCAATCGCGCTGGTTCGCCGCTTCGATGATGCCCTCCCACGGATGGTCGTTTATCAGCGTCAGCGATTCGCAGGCCACACCGGCAGCGCACGCCTGCTCTTCGAGCGCCTTCACCAGCCGCTCGCCGCGCGCGAGCGCGTCACGCTCGAACTGTTCCGCGAGGACATCGCTGGGTCCCGCCTCGGTGTAGATCAGGTAGGAAGTGGCGGGTACGGCGTGAAATCCGACCACGCTGGCGCCCGCGAACTTCGCGAATTCGATTCCCTTCTTGACCGCCGATTCGCATAACGCCGATCCGTCAGTCGGCAGCAGGATTCTCCGGTACATGGTCCACCCCCTTTCACTCGACGCCCGCTCTTAATTTACAGCGGTTTGCGCCATCTGTTGGATAATTGTCGCCGCTAGCGCAGCAGCGGCACGAAGCCATAAGGACCAAAAATGAAAATCACCGATATCAGAATCCACGTTCTCAAGAGCGCCCTCGCAGAACCGTTCGCGTTTTCCCAGGGCTGGGTGAAGCAGCGCTCGGCCACGCTGGTCGAAGTGCTCACCGATGAGGGTATCACCGGTTGGGGCGAGGCGTTTGCCCAGGGACTCGAGCCGCCCGAAATCGCCGCCACCGTGATCGACAAGGCCCTGAAGCCGCTCGTGATCGGCGCCGACCCGCTGGATACCGAAGTGCTCTGGCACCGCATGTATCACATGACCCGCGACTATGGCCGCAAGGGCTCGGTGGTGGCGGGAATCAGCGCGGTGGACATCGCCCTCTGGGACATCGCCGG
Organism: uncultured Alcaligenaceae bacterium; assembly: GCA_964396485.1. Classification (GTDB taxonomy): domain Bacteria; phylum Pseudomonadota; class Gammaproteobacteria; order Burkholderiales; family JACQAP01; genus JACQAP01. The sequence goes on along the minus strand of CAYNFN010000094.1, from coordinate 1,200 downwards.
CAAGTTCCACCAGGTGCCGGCGTACAAGCTGCTCGGCGGCGCGTTTCGCACCAAAGTCCAACCTTACGCCACCGGCTTCTATCGCATCAAGGGGCAGGGCGAAGCCAGGCGCCTCGGCGACGAGGCGGTGCGCCACTTCGAGGCCGGCTTCTCGCTGATGAAGGTGAAGCTCGGCTACGGCGTGGACGACGATATCGCCTGCATGAGGGAGATCGGCCGCGTCATCCAGGGCAAGCCGATCACGCTGATGGTCGACACCAATCACGCGTACGGCCGCGCCGAGGCGCTCCGGCTCGGGCGCGCGCTCGAGGAATACGACCTGCGCTGGTACGAGGAACCGGTGGTGCCCGAGGACGTCCAGGGATACGTCGAGATGCGGCAAAAACTTTCGATGCCGATCGCGGGCGGCGAGAACGAGCACACGCTCTACGGCTTCCGCGAATTCCTGGGCGCCGGCGCGGTGGACGTGGCGCAGCCGGACCTCGGTTCCTGCGGCGGCATTTCCGCCGGCAGGCACATCATCGCGCTGGCGCAGTCGCATGGAATACAGGTGAACCCGCACGTGTGGGGCTCGGCGATCGCGCAGGCCGCCTCGTTGCAACTGATCGCGGCGGTGCCGGTGGCGCACTATTCGCTGTTCGCATTGGAGCCCATCCTCGAGTACGACCGCTCGACGCATCCGTTCCGCCAGTATCTGATCACCAAGCCGATCCAGCAGGTGCAGGGGTGGGTCGAAATCCCGTCGGGGCCGGGGCTGGGCGTCGAAGTGGACCGCGCGGTGGTGGAAAAATACCGCGCCTGACGCAGCCATTCGCAAGACTCGATGAGCCCCGCAATGCGCGGCGGACCGGGGGCTCGAGGCTATAATCGGGGCGACAATTCCAGAACCGGTGCAAGGCGACGCCGACGGCAGCGATGAAAAGCAGGCAACCATACTCGGGAGAGGTAAGTGCTCCATCCTCAGCGAGCCGGTGAACCCCAAGGTTGGTGCACGCAGTGAGTCCCCAACACCATGGGATAACAGCGAGGGTCGAGCAACGAGGCTCGCGCTTCGAGAGTTCAAGTTGTTACTCGGCCCTCGTACCTCGGACCTCTTACCTGCCCTCGCGGAGCGCGTATGTCTGATCGTTCGTTTGAACGCATTACCAAGGCGGACCTGAAGAAGCTCGCGCGCCTGGCGCGGGCGGAGCGCGACGATTT
>CAYNFN010000093.1:0-1694 GCA_964396485.1 uncultured Alcaligenaceae bacterium | reverse complement strand
CCCGCCCAGCATCTTCCTGGCGATCCAGCGCGGATTGTAACGTTGCAGCGACGCCGGACAGCGCCAGTCGGCCGACGGCAACTCGGCGAGCAGTGCCGGCCTCGATTGCGAACTGGTGAGGATGACGGGCTGGACCTTGTGTCCGGGCAGATCGGCCAACGCGGTCAACAGATTGCGGAAATAACTGGCGCCACCCAGCCAAACCTGGCCCGTGACATTGAAGAAAAAGCCTACCCGGATCACGGCGCCCCCTGCTGGAACCAGTCCAGATACTGGCGCACACCGTCGCGCCAGCTAACGCGAGGATTCCAGCCCCAACGCTGTGCGGCTTGAATGTCGGCAAGGTAGTGCTTCGGGTCGCCGCTGCGCCCGCCGCCGGTGAACACCGGGTCGTCCTTGCGCCCGAGCAACCTGAACAGATGCGTCAGCACCTCGCGCACCGGAACCGCCTGCCCGGTTCCACCGTTGACGACCGGACAATCGCGACCGGCATGGCCGCCGGCCAGCTCGATCAACGCCACGGTATCGTCGATGTGCAGCCAGTCGCGCGTCTCGGCTCCGTCACCGAAAAAGTGCGGCGGCTCGTTGCGCGCCAGCCTGTCGCAGGCATCCCACAACAGTTGCTTGCGCAACCCGGGCCCGTACACCGAGAAGAAACGCACCACGGCAGTCGCCACACCGAACTTCTCGGCGTACAGTCGGCACAGGTTCTCCGCCATGCGCTTGTGCTCGCCATAGGGAGAAACCGGTTGCAGCGGCGCGGTTTCCACGATTGGCAGCGCGCGCGCATCGCCGTAGACGGCGGCGCTGGAGGGCATGACCACCGCCGCCTCGCGCGCGTGAATCCTGGCGAACTCCAGCACCGCCGCGGTCGTCGAAACCGTGCGCTGATAATCCTGCAGCGGACGTTCTATCGAGAACCCCACCGATGCGCCGCCGGCGCAATGCACGATGAGTTCAGGCCCGCCCGCATAGGTCACGAGGCTGTCGAGCGAGATGTCAGTGGTATGCCACTTGGAGATACCCCATTCCCGCCACTCGTGCTGCGCCCATGCCCCATGCCCGATTCCGGTTACCGTATGTCCCTGAGCTGCCAGGTGCCGGGCGACATGACGACCGATGAATCCGTAGGCCCCGGTGACCAGGATCGGCTTAGCCATCGCCCCTTCTCACTCCCACGAAGCTGTATAGCCTGCCGGGTTGCCTCAAGAATCGCCCCCTCAGGCCCACGACCAAATCGGGGATCAAGTCAGGGAACGGGAATGCGACGCGTCTGGCGATCCCGCGTTTGATGTCCTGCAGTGTCTCCGGAAATGTGTTGATTTCCGATTGCAGCGGGTTCAGAACTTTGATCAACCGCACCCCACCGGCATCGATTGCCTGCTTGTACTCGTCGAGGAGGTACGCATTCTCCCCGCCATAGCGGGAATGCAGCGGATGGCTTTCCAGGAATGCAGGCAGATCTTCCCTGCGCGAGATGACATGCTCTCTGATGGCGATGAATCGCCCGCCCGGCTTCAGGACGCGGCCGATTTCCATGCACAACCGCCGAAGTTCACGCGCGTGATGCAGCGCCTGACGGCAATACACGAGATCGAAACTCGAGGGCGGAAACGGAAGATGCTCTCCCCGCACCTGCATTACCTCGATATCGAGCTGCGCTTCCTTCGCCAATGACCGGATCGCCGCCGCCC
>CAYNFN010000092.1:0-3917 GCA_964396485.1 uncultured Alcaligenaceae bacterium | reverse complement strand
TGAGGCGACAGAAGAGAGGGGTGATTGAGTGATTAAGTGATTGAGTGATTAAGTGATTGAGTGACTGGTTTCAATCACCTAATTACTGAATCACCTAATCACCGATTTTTGGCCCCTCATCCCTCACTCCTCACCTCTCATGACTTGCGCTTCGCCGCTTCTTCCAGCGCGTCGATCATCAGCGCCGCGACATTGAAGCCGGTCTGGTCGGCAATTTCGCGCATGCAGGTAGGGCTGGTGACGTTGATTTCGGTCAGGTAATCGCCGATCACGTCCAGGCCGACCAGCATCAGTCCCTGTGCCTTGAGTTCCGGGCCGACGGCCTCTGCGATCTCCCGGTCGCGGGTGGTCAACGGCTGCGCCACGCCGGTGGCGCCGGCGGCGAGATTGCCGCGGGTTTCCCCCCGTTTCGGAATGCGCGCAAGCATGTAAGGCACCGGCTTGCCGTCGATCAGCAGGACGCGCTTGTCGCCCTTGACGATCTCGGCGATGAAGCGCTGCGCCATTACCGTACGCCGGCCGTAATGGGTAAGGGTTTCGATCACCACCCCGATGTTGGGATCCTGACGGTGCAGGCGGAACACCGAGGTGCCGCCCATGCCGTCGAGCGGTTTGAGGATGATATCGCCGTGCTCAACGAGAAAGTCGCGGAGCAACTGCTCGACGCGCGTTACCAGCGTCGGCACCGTGAACTGCGCAAACTTGGCGATCGCCAGTTTTTCGTTATGGTCGCGCACTGCGCGCGGGCGGTTGACGACGCGCGCGCCCTGCTTTTCTGCCAGCTCCAGCAGGTAAGTGCTGTAGATGTATTCCATGTCGAATGGCGGGTCCTTACGCATCAATACCGCATCGAAAGTCTCCAGCGGCACCGGCTTTCTGTCGCCGACGCGGTACCAGTGATGGTCGTCGGAAGTGAGCGACAGGTCGCGCGCGTAGCCAAGTACGCGGCCGTCGCGCCAGATCAGGTCCTCCTGCTGCAGCACTGCGAGCGCATGGCCGCGGGCCGCCGCCTCGCTCATCATCGCGTAGGAAGAGTCCTTGTAGGTCTTGATGGTGTCGAGCGGGTCGAGAACGAAGGCGATTTTCATGTTGGTATCGCGGGAGCGCGCCGACTGCGCCGCACGCGCAAGCATGCTGGAACCACGTTCAGGTATTGGCGGCCCTGGCTTGCGGAAACGACTGCTGCTCGAGCGCGGCTTCCATGCGCTCCAGCTCCATCGCGGAGGCGAGCAAAGCCAGCCGCGCCACGACGCCGTAGGCGTAAAAGCGGTTGGGCGCACAGTCGGGATTGCCGTCCAGGTCCGGCAGCGAGCAACTGTCCTCGAAAGCGAGCGGCTCGAAACGCATGCCCGGCGCGTTGAGGTTCTGGTCGACGCCACGCTGGGTGTGCACGCGATAAAAGCCGCCGACCACAAAGTGATCGATCATGTAAATGACCGGTTCGGCGACACCGTCGTTCACGGTCTCGAAGGTGTAGACGCCTTCCTGCACCATCACGTTGGAAACCTGCAGGCCTTCCTTCACCACCGCCATCTTGTTGCGCTGCTTGCGATTCAGCCCCTGCACTTCGGCGGCGTCTTTGACGGTCATGATCCCCAACCCATAGGTGCCGGCGTCGGCCTTGACGATCACGAAGGGCTCGTACTGGATGCCGTACTCGCGGTATTTCGCGCGCGTCTGGGTCAGGATGTGGTCTACCCAGCCCGCCAGGCATTCCTCGCCGACGCGCTCCTGAAAGTTGATTTCGCCGCAGGTGGCAAAGTAGGGATTGATCAGCCAGGAGTCGATGTCCAGCAGACCGGCGAATTCTTCGGCAACTTCCTTGAACGCGGCGAAATGGTTCGACTTCAGTCGTGTCGACCAGCCTGCGTAGAGCGGCGGGATCACAGGCTGCTCGAGGTTCTTGAGGATGTCCGGGACGCCGGCCGACAAATCGTTGTTGAGCAGAATGGTGCAGGGGTCGAAATCGGCCAGCCCCAGGCGGTTGCCGCGGCGAACCAGCGGCTCCAGCACAAGCTTCTTGCCGTCGGGCAGGTCCAGCGCGGTCGGCGCGGTGATCTCCGGTAACAGTGAGCCGATCCGCACCTTCACGCCGGCGAGCTGCAGGATGTTCTGCAGTGCTGCCACGTTCTGCAGGTAATAGATGTTGCGGGTATGGTTCTCGGGGATCACCAGAAAGCCGCGTGCGTCCGGACACACCTTCTCGATCGCGATCGTCACGGCCTGTACGCACTGCGGTAGGAATTCCTTGTTCAGGTTGTTGAATCCCCCGGGGAACAGGTTGGTGTCCACCGGTGCCAGCTTGAAGCCGCTGTTGCGCAGATCCACCGATGCGTAAAACGGTGCCGCATGTTCCTGCCATTGGCCGCGGAACCAATGCTCGATCCTCGGCATGCCGTCGAGAATCTGCTTCTCGAGCGAAAGAACGGGGCCGGTCTGGGCAGTGGCAAGGCGTGGAACGGTCATGTGCGTCAACAGGTTGGGTGCGGTCGAATTGTAGCAGACGCGCTCTGCCGGCGAGCCGTTCAGTTTGGTGCCCGGCGCCTCTGTCCGCAAACCTGACGCCCAATCGACGGCGCGAGCCAAACGGCTGCCATTGGGCGCCTCACACGAAAAAAAGACGGGCGCCCGAAGGCGCCCGATGAATTGGTAAACGTACTTAGCGGAGGAGATTACATGTGATAAGCCGTTTCGCCATGCTCGGTGATGTCCAGGCCTTCACGCTCCTTGTCTTCCGGCACGCGCAGACCGATGACCAGATCGACGATCTTGTAAGCGATTGCCGCCACCACGCCGGACCAGACCAGCGTGGTGCCCACTCCCCAGGCCTGGGACACGAACTGGGTGGCGATCGAGTAATCCGGAGCCGTTGCGTTTGCCACGTAATCGTAGACCCCGGTGCCGCCGAGTTTGGGCGAGCAAAACACCGCCAAACCCAAAGCGCCGATGATCCCGCCTATGCAGTGCACGCCGAACACGTCGAGCGAATCGTCGTAGCCAAACATCTTTTTCAGGCTGGATACGGCCCACAGGCAGATCACGCCGGCGATGGCCCCGAGCACGATGGCGCCCATCGGGCCGACGAAACCGCAAGCCGGGGTAATGGCGACCAGGCCGGCAACCGCACCGGAAGCGATGCCCAGCATGCTTGGCTTGCCCTTCACCAGCCATTCGACGAACATCCAGCCCAGCGCCGCAGCAGCGGTTGCCAGCAGAGTGTTCACGAACACCATCGCGGCGAAACCGGTGGACTCGAGGTTGGAGCCGACGTTGAATCCGAACCAGCCCACCCACAGCAGCGAGGCGCCGACCATGGTCATGGTCGTGCTGTGCGGCGGCATGGCTTCCCTGCCGTAACCGATGCGCTTGCCGATCATCAGGCAGCCGATCAGGCCGGCGATACCTGCGTTGATGTGCACCACCGTGCCGCCGGCGAAGTCCAGCGCGCCTTTCTGCCAGATGAACCCCGCGGTGGCGCTCGCGGCCGTGGCGGCCTCAGCCGACGAATAAGCGTCGGGTCCGGCCCAGTACCACACCATGTGCGCGATCGGCAGGTAGGAGAAGGTAAACCACAGCACCATGAACAGCAGGACTGCGGAGAACTTCACGCGCTCGGCAAAGGCACCGAGGATCAGTGCAGGGGTGATCGCCGCGAATGTGAGCTGGAAGGCGATGTAGATGTACTCGGGGATGACCACGCCCTTGCTGAACGTGGCGACGTTCGAATCCGGCGTCACCCCGCTCAAGAAGGCGCGACCCAGCCCCCCGAAAAAGGCGTTGCCCTCGGTGAAGGCGATGCTATAACCGTAAATCGCCCACAGCACCGCCAGCAAGGAGAAAGTGGCGAACACCTGCATGAGCAGCGACAACATATTCTTGGCGCGCACCATGCCGCCATAGAACAGAGCCAGGCCGGG
>CAYNFN010000091.1:0-2390 GCA_964396485.1 uncultured Alcaligenaceae bacterium | reverse complement strand
CTTCGCCGCGACCCCCGCATGGAGAGGGTATGAGGAAGTCGTGGGCCATGCTGGCCAACGTGCTGGTTGTCGCGACCATCAGCGCGGCGATCTGCTGGATACCGGCGTCCGAGTTCCTCGAGCGCAACATCGGTCTGGGCTGGTTATTCCGTTTGCGTGGTCCTATAGAGCCCCCGGGCGATATCGTGCTGGTTACGATCGGGACGAGCGCCGCGGCGAACATCTTCTTGCCAAATGATGCGCGAAGGTTTCATCGCTGCGAAGACATCAGATTCGGCGGCCGTCCTTCCACTCACCTCGGCCTGCCATCGATGCCCTCGCGCTGGCCTCGATGCCTGCACGCCACGCTGATCGACAAGCTCGCAAGGGCGGACGCCAGGACCATCGTGTTCGACGTGCTGTTCCGCCCCCGCCCGCCTCTTCCGGGGCTTGCGAGCGATCCCAACGCCGAACAGGACGCGCAGTTGGGCGCTGCGATGGCGCGCTCGCGCGGGGTATTGATCGCCCAGAAGCTGGAGTCTTCGGGCGCGGGAATCGATACTGCAGAGGAGCACTTGATCGAATTGAGCGCTGCGATCGACGATGCCGCGCTGGGCGCGGCGCCCTTTCTGATCATCGGCGACTCGGAGAGACGGTTTGACCGTTTTCTCGCATTCAAGGATCCGGGGTGGGCCACCCCGAGTCTGGCAAGCCTTGCGGTGCAGGCCTACACGCTCGACAGCTACCCCCAGTTTCGAAGCGCGCTTCAAAGGGTCGCTCCGGATGCGGCGCAATGGCTGCCCGCCGATGCCAAGGAAATCCGCCGCACCGGCGGCCTCCAGGCAAGCATGCTGGTGATGAGGCAGATTTTCACCGGCGAGCGTGGACTTGCCACCCGCATGCGGGCCGCACTGGAGGCAGATCGTTCTCTTGCGCCGGATCCCGCAACCCGCGAGCAGATCGAGGCGCTCATTGACCTTTACACCGGAGAGGGCATTCGGCTGCTCAACTTCTTCGGCCCTGCCGGCACCATTCCGGCGCTTGGCTTTGACGTGGCACTGGCGATGAGTGACGAAGAGGCTTTCCGTGCCTTTCACGGCAAGGCGGTGATCGTTGGCTACGCGGAGTTTGCCCAGCCCGAGCAGGTCGAGCACTTCAACACCGTGTTCTCGACGGCAGCCGGATTGGAGTTGAGCGGCATGGAGATTGTCGCAACCGCATTCGCCAATCTTCTGCACGGCGACACGATCAGACCGACCGCCAGGACGACCTGGACGTTGGTCGCACTGCTCGCAGGGCTGATCTGCACAGCACTCTGCCTGTGGCTTCCGAACCGCATCGCCTTCCCGGCGCTAGCAGCACTGGTTCTCGGATATGGAGCGATTGCCTATTCATTATTCGCGAAGCATTCCCTCTGGTTGCCGGTGGTGATTCCGATGTTCGTCGCCGCCCCACTGGGGCTTGGAGCCGGAACCTTATGGAAGTACGAGATTGCGCGCCGGCAGCGCAACCGGATTCGCGATGCATTCGCGCAGTTCGTTCCGAAGGAAGTGGTGGATGGGCTGATCCAGAATGCGCAACAAATCAGCAGGACGCGAGAATCGGTGGAGTGCGCGTGCGTAGCGACCGACGCGGCGAACTTCACCGCGCTTGCCGAAACCATGTCGCCCGAGCAACTCGCCGACTTCCTGAACGTTTACTTCGAAGCCCTGTTCCGTCCGATCCCCAAGCATGGCGGGTTTGTTTCCGATGTCGTCGGCGACGCACTGCTGGCGATCTGGCCGAATCGCACACCCGATACGCGACGTCACGTCTGCGCCGCCTTGCTGGAGATGCGTGAAGCCGCCGACCAGTTCAATCAGCGACTCGCCTCCAACCGGCTGGCTACACGGTTCGGAGTGGACTGGGGACGGGTGGTGCTCACCACGGTCGGCGCGCACCGTCATTACGAGTATCGGGCGGTCGGCGACCCGGTCAACACCGCGAACCGGATTCAGGACCTGAACAAGAAGCTCGGCACCCGGGTGCTGGTTTCCAAGCCGGCACTGGAAGGCGTGGAGGACTTTCTGCTGCGCGACGTTGGCCACTTTCTTCTGCGAGGGAAGGCGCTCCCGGTACACGCATTCGAACTGGTCGGACCACGGGAATCCGCTAACTCGCACGACCTGGAGTTATGCGAGCGCTTTGCAGGTGCGCTCGCTTTGCTGCGGAAGGGCGAATCCGCAGAGGCACTCGGAGCCTTCCGGAATCTGGCTGCCGACTCGCCTGGCGACGGCCCGTCGGCGTTTTACGTGCGCGTACTGGAATCCGGAGCGATGCTTCGCGACGGTGCCCTGAAAGTGGACTGAGGACCCGACTGCCCGGGTGGCGGCTGCGTTTGTCACCCCACGGAGGTACGAAGACCAAATGCA
>CAYNFN010000090.1:0-6781 GCA_964396485.1 uncultured Alcaligenaceae bacterium | reverse complement strand
GCGCACTGCGACACCTGTTGAGTCCCTTCTCCCTCCGGGAGAAGGACAGGATGAGGGGCTTTTGCCGGTGTTATTCCCTCACCCCAACCCTCTCCCGGAGGGAGAGGGGGAAAAACGATGCGCACTATTTACCGGTTGGGTAAGTAATTCAACCGCCAACCGCGGTGAGCGTTTTACTATGACCAACATCGGACCGGACAGCCGCGGCGTGACCGGACAAATCATCGAGTGTTGAGGTGATTGCGGATCCAGTCGGGCAGCGGTCGTGATTTGCCGTCGCCGATGCCGATCCAGACCATGACCGCCCCGGCTTCCGCGTAGAGCGTGGCGGGATCCCCCGCGAGAACCATTTCGTGAAACATCATGAAGCTGCTGCGACCGGGATTGCCCACATACGTGGTGATCTCCAGATCGGCAGGATAGATTGCGGGCCTGACGAACTTGCAACTCATAGTGCCGAGGATCGGGCCTTCCGAATCCGGCGAATAGTCGATCTTCAGGCTGTCGAACCAGGAAATGCGCGCCTGCTCGAAGTAACGGAAGTAGGACACGTTGTTCATGTGACCGAGCGCGTCCATCTCTCCCCAGCGCATCGGTACGCGGTCAACCCGTACCAGCCTGCCCTCTTCTTTTTTCATCATCTCGTCTGTTGGTCGCGCGATTTCTGAGCGGGTGCGAAAGCGTCTATCATTCGTCAACTAGGCAGCATTCTAGCAAACACTCTTCACCGCCCCGGTCACAGCAAGGAGAACAGTTTTGGAAGAACGCGAATCCATGCAGTACGACGTGGTGATCATCGGTGCCGGCCCGGCCGGGCTTGCGGCCGCGATCCGCCTCAAGCAGTTGAGCGCGGAACGCGGCACCGAGGTCTCGGTGTGCGTGATCGAGAAGGGTTCCGCCGTGGGCGCGCACATTCTCTCGGGCGCGGTGATGGATCCGCGCGCCATTTCTGAACTGTTCCCGGACTGGCAGGAAAGGGACGCGCCGCTCAACGCCCCGGTGAGCGAGGACCGGTTCCTTTTCCTCACCGAACGCGGTTCGTTCAAGGTGCCGAACTGGATGCTGCCCGCCTGCTTCCGGAATCACGGAAACTATGTGATCAGCCTGGCCAACGTCTGCCGCTGGCTGGGGCAACAGGCGGAATCGCTTGGCGTCGAGATCTTCCCCGGTTTCGCTGCTGCGGAGGTTCTGTACGAAGACAACGGAGCCGTCAGGGGCGTGGCCACCGGCGACATGGGGGTGAACCGCAAGGGCGAGAAGACCGGGACCTACCAGCCCGGCATCGATCTTCATGCAAGATACACGTTTTTCGCAGAAGGCTGCCGAGGCCATCTCGGCAAACAACTGGAATCGAGATTCGGACTGCGGGAGGGAGCGGACCCGCAGGTTTACGGCATCGGCCTGAAGGAGCTTTGGGAAATCAGCCCGGAGAAGCACCAGTCCGGCCTGGTAATCCACAGCGCCGGCTGGCCGCTCGACCGCGAAACCTATGGCGGCTCGTTCCTGTACCACTTCGAGAACAACCAGGTTGCGGTCGGCTTCGTCGTCGGACTGGGCTATTCGAATCCCTATCTCGATCCCTACGAGGAGTTTCAGCGTTTCAAGACCCACCCGGCGATCCGCGGCTTCTTCGAAGGCGGCAAGCGCATAGCCTACGGCGCCCGGGCGATTGCCGCCGGGGGACTGCAATCGTTGCCCAGAATGACTTTCCCCGGCGGCTGTCTGATTGGAGACAACGCCGGCTTTCTCAATGCCCCGCGCATCAAGGGGAGTCATTGCGCCATCAAGTCGGGCATGCTCGCCGCCGAAGCCGCCTTCGATGCGCTCGCCTCGGGCCGTTCCGCCGACGAACTGACGGCGTATCCGGAGGCATTCCGCAAATCATGGCTGTTCGAAGAGCTTCATCGCGCGCGTAACTTCAAACCGTGGATGTCGAAAGGCCTGTACACCGGAACGTTGATGGTCGGGATCGACCAGATCGTTTTTGGCGGCAAAGCGCCATGGACCCTGAACCATGCCCACGCCGATCACGAAACGCTGAAGGAAAAAACCCAGGTCCTGCCAATCCAGTATCCCAAACCGGACGGCGCGATCACGTTCGATCGGCTCTCGTCGGTGTTCGTTTCGAACACCAACCACAGCGAGGATCAGCCCTGCCACCTTGTGCTCAAGGATCCATCCGTACCGGTAAATATAAATCTCGCCCTTTACGACGCGCCCGAGCAGCGTTACTGCCCGGCCGGCGTGTACGAGATCGTGAACGAAGCGTCAGGCCCGCGGTTGCAGATCAACGCGCAGAATTGCGTGCACTGCAAGACCTGCGACATCAAGGACCCGACGCAGAACATCAACTGGGTGGTGCCGGAAGGCGGTGGCGGGCCCAACTACCCGAACATGTGATGGAATCGGTGAAGGGTGAATGAGTGACGGGTGAAACTCCCTTCTCCCTTCGGGAGAAGGGTCGGGGATGAGGGCTGAAGTAGGCCTTCTTCACGTCATGATCAGTAGTCTAGACACGATCAGACAGGCAGTGTCCGAACGGCAACAGCCATTCAGACCAAGAGTCTGTTGCCCATTTCCTCAGACTAATCTGTTACCGATCTCCCCGACCGTTCACAGCCACCGGCGAACTCTTGATTTGTAGGTGGAGTAGCCAGTGCCGAACATGGCTGAAAGCACTCTTTCTTCGGGTGCGATTTGGAACCGGTTTATGTAGAGCACAAAAGCCAACGGACCTAGCAATGCCCAGGCAGAAGACAGAAATACTGCCCATGCGACGAGAACAAGGAGAAGACCTACGTACATAGGATTTCGAGTAACTCTGTAGATGCCTGAGCAAACTAACGAAGACGTCGTTTCTGGCTTCATTGGGTTGACGGTCGTTCTCGCGCGTCGGAACGAGATCACACCTGCGAGGCTGAAGCCACCACCAGCCAGAGCGATTGTTACCGCCGCGGCTACACGAATGAACGCGGGCACTTGAAGCAACGGGGCAACCAAATAGATTCCCCACATGGCACCTGCGAGAAGCACCGCAACCGCTGGCGGTGGAATCTTGAGTTCAAGCGCTTGCATACGGATGATCGTGAGGCATGACGCTCGCATCGAGTGGGGGCGCGTTGCCCTTGCGCGTCGGCTGCATGCCGTTTTTGGGCACCAGCTTGTGCACCACCACTTCCATTCAGTTACGAGCGGCCCAGTAGCCGGGCTTGCGTCGGTGGTGTGCAAGCGCGATTACACGAATCTCTTCGCCGCGAACGTAAAAGACGATGCTGTAGGGAAATTTCCGTACTGGAAAGCGACGCCGCCGATTTCTCCAAGGCGCGCCCAGCTCTGGGTGGGTACAAAGAAGTTCGAGCACTCGTTCGTATTCAGCAATGAACGCGAGAGCAACTTCGGCGCTGCCTTCGCGGGCGTAGAACAAGGCCCCTTCGGTTAGCTCCCGGTCGGCTTCGGGACTAACCGAAGCGATCATTTGACCGCGGCACGGGCTCGGGCAATGGATTCGGCCGCGGGGATTAGTTTCGCGTGACCGCGCTCGATGTCGTCGATGCGGCGCTCAACCTCCGCTGCCCAGGCACTCTCAATTTCATGGTCATCGAAGATGCTGGTAATCAACCGATCCGCGAGCTGAGCCCGCTCCTCGGCCGTAAGCTTAAGTGCCTGAGCTTCAACGGTTTCAAGCTGACTTGGCATAGGAATCTCCGAGATCGGAATAGTGCCAATAATACTCGTGTCGGTCAGTGCGTGCTGAGGCCCAACAGCGGGAAAGCCACCGGGTCAGGGAAAGCCACCGGGTCAGGGAAAGCCGCCGGGTCAGGTTTGACATCTTGCGATATTCTCGCGATTCATTTGATCACCTCATCCGCGCGTAGCAGGATCGACTGCGGGATGGTGATCCCGAGGGCTTTGGCGGTCTTGAGGTTGACGACGAGCACATACTTGGTCGGCTGCTCGAAGGGCAGATCGCTGGCCTTGGCACCCTTCAGCAACCGATCGATGAAGTACGTAGCGCGATAAAACTGGTCCGGAACGTCCATGCTATAGGACATCAACCCGCCGGCCTCCGCGAGGTCGCGGGATTCGCCAGTCAGCGGCAGTCCATTCGCCAGTGCCCGCGAGCCAAGCTGGGCGCTGCGTACATACAGCTCGGTAGAGTCCAGTACGACGACCGCGCCTGCCTTCTGTTTCTTGGCCGTCCTGAACGCGGCGTCGAAGTCGTAGGGTGCCCTCATTTCGAGGAGTTGGAGCTGGATGCCGAGCGAGCGGGCTGCGGGCTTGAGCTGCTCGAGCTCTGCGCGGCCCTGAGAATCCCAGAGAACCGCGACGCGCGAGAGCCCCGGCAGGGTTTCCTTCAGCAGTTCGAGCCGCTTGTTGCCCAGCTCGATACCGTGCACGAAGAGCCCCGTGATGTTTCCGCCGGGCCGATTGAAGCTTTCGATGAATCCAGAGGCGACGGGGTCCTCGAGCAACACCGCCACCACGGGGATCGTGCTGGATGCTTGCTTCGCGGCGCGGGTTGCCTCCTCGGTTCCAGTGACGATCGCAGCCGCGTTGAGACGCACCAACTCCTCAGCGAGCCGGGGGAGCCGATCCACTTGGCCGTTCGCACCGCGGTGTTCGATCCTTAAGTCGCGGCCTTCCACGTATCCGCGGTCACGTAGCCCTTTTCTAATGGCCTCGACTAGCGGGTCATCCGGGCCAGCGCTGATCATGAGGATCCCTATGACCGGAACTCTAGAAGGTTCCTGCGCCCACGCGCCGGCAACCAGAGTAGGCAGACTCAGCGCGAAGACAAGTAGAAGCAGGCGCCGGGTCACCCTGACTCCTCGGTGTGCAGTGCGCCCAGATGATTCAGCTCCACGCCCGCCTCCTTTGTGACGCGCAACGTTCCCAGTAACCGGCGCGCGCCGCTCTTGCGCGCATCCGGTGCACTGCGTGGTTATGCGACGTTCTGCATCTTGTTCGCGTAGTCGCGGCCCGACGTTGGCGGAGGGAGAGGCTTCCCATCCTGGTGATAGAGCGCAATTGCATCTTCTACAACTTGGCACAGTTGCTCGAAGACGGCTTTTTCATCCTGGCCGTGGCACCCACCATAGATCAGGCCCGGAGAGCTTCCGACGAAGCATTGGTCCTCTTCCGACCACTCGACGATCTTCGCGTACCTTGCACTTTCCTTCACGATTTTGACTCCTCAACAGCGCGCTTCGCCGCGCGGACCTGGTAGTGCTTCGCATCGTCCGCAAGCGCACCTGATATTGTGATCGGTTTAGAAACTCTCGCATGGACAAAGTTTCGGTGGCTACCTTTTCCGCCTCGATTGACGAAACCTTCGCGTTCAAGCTCGGAAACAAGGTCTCTCACTTTCTGCGGCACGAAGTCACCTGTCGATATTGTGTCGCATAACAGTTATTTACCTGACCGGTCGGTCAGGACTATTGAATTTCTCAGGACATGTCGATGCGCAATAACAGCTTGATTTATCGTGGGTGCTCCGAGGACGCCTGTCCGCAAATGCAATGATAGTGCGGATCGGGTGTCTGCTTTGGAGGAAATACTCGACCGTCTCCTCCTGCCCGATTGCGTCGCTCCAGACATGTGGCCTCACCAGCAGGCGCCGACGTCGATGCCTGGCCCAATCGCCGAGCACGGCCACTTGATTACCACGTCGACGCACGGACCAGATTGCTACACTATTGCGTGAGCCAATACTTGGAGACGTGTAAATCCCATGTCCGAGATCATTTTGCATCACTACCCGGAGTCCCCGTTCGCAGAGAAAATCCGCGCGATTCTCGGGCTCAAGCAATTGAGCTATCGATCGGTGTTGATACCGATGATGTTGCCGAAGCCCGATGTGATCGCGCTCACCGGCGGCTACCGACGCACGCCCATCCTGCAGATTGGCAGCGATATCTATTGCGACACTGCGCTGATCGCGGACGTGCTGGAAGGAATCCAGCCGAAGCCAACGCTCTACCCGCAGGCGCATGTCGCCAGCGCTCGCATTCTCGCGGCATGGGCAGACCAGCATTGGTTCGCGGCGGGGGTGGGCTTCGCGATGCAGCCGGAAGGGTTTACCAGCATGTTCGAACGCTATACACCCGAGCACCGGGCTGCGTTCATTGAGGATCGCAAGGCATTTCGCAAAGGCGCCCCGCGGATGGCCCCGCATGTCGCTACCGCCGTACTATCGCAACATCTCGCTCAAATCGAACGGCAGTTTTCCGACGGGCGCTTGTTTCTGCTTGGCGCCGACGCAACGATCGCAGATTTTTCTTTCTTCCATCCTCTCTGGTTCATCCAGCGCGCAACCGCGGTGGCCGGGTTCCTGTCCGCCTATCCCCGCACGGTGCAGTGGATGCATCGCATTGCGGCGATCGGCCACGGGACCCCGATGCCGCTCAGCAGCGCCGAAGCGATCGAGATCGCACGAGTGGGCGTACCGGCGCCTCTGAGAACCGAAGCGCGTCAAGCGCCCGGCCCCCGTCCCGTGGGCGCCCGCGTCACTGTGGCGCCTACTGACTATGGCATCGATCCCGTCGCGGGCGAACTCGTGGCCGAATACACGAACGAGTGGATAGTCAAGCGAACCGATCCGCGTGCTGGCACCGTCTACGTGCACTTTCCTCTCGCCGGGTATCAGATCGAAAGCGCTTGAAGCCTTGCCGATCGACAATTTCCGAGCGACCGCCAGGCAACCGTCACCAACAGCCACGGGGTCAGGTTTGACATCTTGCGATATTTCCGCGCTTCATTTGATCAACTCGTCGGCACGTAG
>CAYNFN010000089.1:0-12643 GCA_964396485.1 uncultured Alcaligenaceae bacterium | reverse complement strand
CGTGGCCTTCCTCGAGCAGTTTCTGGAAACGCTTGCGGTCCTTGGGCGTGATGTCGACCAGTATCGACAGCCTGTTGATCATGTCCTCGAAGTCATCCACCTGTGTGGGCATGATCTCCAGGGTATAAGCGGCAAAGTTGTGTGCCAGCACCACGCCGTTGCGGTCCACGATCAACCCGCGGTTAGGCACCACCGGGACGATGAAAATGCGGTTCTGCTCGGCCAGCGTGTGGTAATAGTCGTACTGGATCACCTGCACGTAGAAAAAGCGCACGAACAGGACAAAAAAAGCCAACAGCACCGCACCGCCGGCGATCGCCAGCCGCAGCTCGAAGTTGTAGAGCTCGCGTTGATGGTCGCGAAGCTCGACGGTGCGGTTCATCGCCGTTCGGGGGAATGTCGCCAGCCGCATGCGGGGTGGACCCCTTACATCTCGTCCGGATCCCGCCGCGAGCGCAGCAGAATCCTGAACAGGAACCGGGTTACCGGCCACAACAGCGCAGCGATAACACTGGGAACGAAATACCACCAGCCCGGATATTCACCGCCCGCCGCTGCCCGGACCGCCAGCACGATCACTTGCATCAGCAGCAGGATCGCCAGCACGTGCAGCATCTGGTGGCGCACACCGAACATTGTCACGCGCCGGTGCAGCGCGATGGCGCTGAACATCATCACCGAGTAGGCCAGCGCGTGCTGTCCGAACAGGCTGCCCTCGGCCACGTCCACCGCCAGGCCGAGCAGAAAGGCGGGCAGGAACCCGACCTTACGCGGCTGGTGGATTCCCCAGTACAGCAATGTGAGGGCAACGAAATCGGGGCGCAGCACCAGCATCCAGCCGGTGAACTGCATAAGGTTCAGCAGCAGCGCAGCAACCAAGGTCAGGACGACGTACAGCGGTCTGACCGGGAGCAGGATATCTTCGGTCGAAAGGTTGCTGAATTCAGAGCCGCGCATCATCCGTCCCTCCGCGATTTGCGCGGCTTGGCCTTCTTGCGCTGGGCTGCCGGAGGGTATTCGGGCAGCGGCGCCAGCCTGGAGAGAACCAGGACCTGGCGGTGGCGGTTGACGCCGGCGGCCGGAGTACAGGTGACGCGCGCAAAAGGGTATGCGGCGTTGCGCTCTATATTGGAAACCACCGCCACCGGTAATCCTGCAGGGAAGACGCCGTCGATGCCGGAGGTCACCAGCACGTCGCCGATCTCGATGTCTGCATTGACCGACATGAAGCGCAGGTCCAGCGCGCGGTCGTAGCCGGTGCCGAAAACCGTGGCGCGCAGGCCATTTTTCACCACCTGGACCGGCACGACCTGTTCGCGGTCGGTGATCAGAGCGATTTCCGCGGTCCATGGAAAAGCCCGGCTCACCTGACCGATCAGGCCGGTATCGTCGATTACGGCCGCGCCTTCCTCGACCTTTTGCGACGAGCCCTTGTCGACAATCACCTTGCGGCTGAACGGATCGCGGCCAAAGTAGATGATCTCCGCCGCCACCGAGGTTGGACCGGCGCGAGCCTTCATGTCCAACAGCTCGCGCAGGTGACGGTTCTCGGCGATCAGGTCCTGCTGCGTCTGCAACATCCCGGCGTTGAGGAAATTCTCGCGCGCGAGTTGTTCGTTCTCCCGTTGCAGGTAGGATTGGCTGACAAAGAAGCTGCCGATTTGCGAGACCACTTCTCCCGGCACCTCCACGATTCTCTGCAGAGGATAGAGCACCACGCCGATCGCCGTGCGCATACGTTCTACGTAGTGGAAGCGGGCGTCGGCGTAAATCAGGATCAGGGAGAGCAGCGCGAAGAATGACAGTCTTCCAAGGAGGCTGGGGCCCCGCTTGAAGAATGGCGGTGGGGTGTACTCCATCAGGGGTGGAGCGAAAAGCGGGAGGAGCGAGGGGTGAGGGGTGAGGAGTAACGCTTGATGCGAGGCAAGGCAATACCGAGGCATCGCTGTCTACCGCTCACTACTCACCCTTCACCCTTTACCCCTCACTTCGAATCAGTCGTTCGTGAATATGTTACCGATCCTGTCGATCTTCTCCAGCGCCTGGCCGGAGCCGCGCACCACGCAGGTGAGCGGGTCGTCGGCGATGATCACCGGCAACCCGGTCTCTTCCATCAGCAGCCGGTCGATATCGCGCAACAGCGCACCGCCGCCGCAGAGCACCATACCTTTTTCGGCGATATCGGCGCCGAGTTCCGGCGGAGTCTGCTCGAGCGCCGATTTGACCGCGCTGACGATGCTGTTAAGAGGGTCGGTCAGCGCTTCGAGGATTTCGTTGCTGGAAATGGTGAAGCTGCGCGGAATGCCTTCCGCGAGGTTGCGGCCCTTGACCTCTTTTTCGCGCACTTCCGAACCCGGGAATGCCGAGCCGATCTCCTTCTTGATTTCCTCGGCGGTGGTTTCACCGATCAGCATGCCGTAATTGCGGCGGATGTAATTGATTATCGCCTCGTCGAACTTGTCGCCTCCGACCCGCACCGAGCCGGCGTAAACGATGCCGCCCAGCGAGATCACGCCGACTTCCGTTGTGCCGCCGCCGATGTCCACCACCATCGAGCCGGTGGCTTCCTCCACCGGCAGGCCGGCGCCGATCGCGGCTGCCATCGGCTCCTCGATCAGTTCCACCTTGCGCGCGCCGGCGCCATAGGCAGACTCGCGGATCGCCCGGCGCTCCACCTGGGTTGAGCCGCAGGGCACGCAGATGACGATGCGCGGACTGGGGAAGAACAGGCGCGAATCGTGGACCTTCTTGATGAACAGCTTGAGCATCTGTTCGGTCACCGTGAAATCGGCGATAACGCCGTCTTTCATCGGCCGGATCGCGGTGATGTTGCCGGGGGTACGGCCGAGCATCTGCTTGGCCGCGAGCCCCACTTCCTGGATCACCTTCTTGCCGTTCGGGCCGCCTTCCTGCCGGATCGCCACTACCGAGGGTTCGTTGAGCACCACGCCCTTGCCTTGCACGTAAATCAGGGTATTGGCGGTGCCGAGGTCGATGGCAAGGCCGTTGGAAAAATAGCCGTTGAGGAATCCAAACATAAAAAGTGAGCGCTGGTATCGCCGTGGTGCGAAAAATGAGGAGGTTATGATACCCTATCCCACTGCGGCGGTTAACAAAAAGCGGGTTTCCCAGGAGCCCCCCGGGTGCGGCCACCGGCCTTGCGGTCCTCCTTCCTGTCCCGTTCCTGAACCCGGCCGCAACCACGGAAGCCTCCCACCAAATGGCACTTACACTCAGCGACGTCAAGCGCATCGCTCATCTCGCGCGAATCGAGGTGACCGATGCCGAAGCCGGGCTTGCGCTCGGGCAGCTCAACGACATATTGAAGCTCATCGAGCGGCTGCAATCGGTGGACACCAGCGGCATCGAACCGATGTCTCATCCGCTCGGCGGTTCGCAGCGGCTGCGCGAAGACCTGGCCAGCGCGCCGGACAACCGCGAGGCCAACATGAGGAACACGCCGGCGCAACACGACGGCCTGTTCCTCGTGCCCAAGGTCATCGAGTAGGGGCCGCGCGATGTTCGAAAAGTCGGTGGCCGAGCTGGGCCGCGCGCTGATTGCCAGGGAAGTCTCCGCCGTCGAACTTGCCCGGCTTTTCCTCGAACGCATCGAAAGCCACAGGAACCTCAATGCCTTTCTGGACGTGCGTCCGGAAGTCACGCTGGCGCAGGCACGCGCCGCCGATGCGCGCATCGCCAGAGGAGATGCGACGCCACTGAGCGGCGTGCCGATCGCGCACAAGGACATTTTCGTCACCCGGGATTTCCATTCGACCGCCTCGTCGCGGATGCTCAAAGGCTACATGAGCCCGTTCGATGCCACGGTCGTCGAGAGGCTGGGGGACGCCGGAATGGTTGCGCTGGGCAAACTCAACTGCGACGAGTTCGCGATGGGCTCGTCCAACGAGAACAGCCATTACGGCAACGTACTCAACCCCTGGGACAAGTCCGCGGTACCGGGTGGTAGCTCGGGTGGTTCGGCGGCGGCGGTCGCCGCGAGAATCGCCCCCGCGGCAACCGCCACCGACACCGGCGGATCCATTCGCGAGCCGGCGGCGTTTTCGGGCGTTACCGGCATCAAGCCGACTTACGGCCGCGCATCGCGCTGGGGCATGATCGCGTTCGCCTCCAGTCTGGACCAGGCCGGCATCATGACCCGCTCGGCAGAGGATGCGGCGTTGATCTTCAACGCCATGCTCGGCTTCGACCCGAAGGATTCGACCAGCGTCGAGCGCGCCCCTGAGGACTACACCCGCTCGCTCAACCTCGACCTCAAGGGCGTGCGCATCGGCGTGCCGAAGGAGTTCTTCGGCGAAGGCCTGCAACCCGACGTGGAAAAGGCGGTGCGGGAAGCACTCGCCGAGTACGTCAAGCTCGGAGCCAGACTGGTGGACATCTCGCTTCCGAACGCGGCGCTCGGCATCCCGGTCTATTACGTGATCGCGCCGGCGGAATGTTCCTCGAACCTGAGCCGCTTCGACGGCGTACGCTACGGCCACCGCGCAGCGCACTACACCGACCTTATCGACATGATGAAGAAGTCGCGTTCGGAAGGATTCGGTCCGGAACCCAAACGCCGTATCCTGATCGGCACCTACGTGCTGTCGCATGGCTACTACGATGCGTACTACATCCAGGCGCAGAAGGTGCGCCGGATCATTGCCGACGAGTTCCAGCGCGCCTTCCGCGAGTGCGACGTGATCGCCGGACCGGTTACCACCGGCGTGGCGTTCGGCTTCGGCGAGAAGGCCGCCGATCCGGTGGCGATGTACCTGTCGGACCTGTACACCATTCCCGGCAGCCTGGCCGGCATTCCGGGGATGAGCATTCCCTGCGGCTTCGGCGCGAAGAACCTCCCGGTCGGCCTGCAACTGATGGCCAATTACTTCGATGAAGCCAGACTGCTCGGCGCCGCGCACCGCTACCAGCAGGCGACCGACTGGCATTTGCGCATGCCGAAAGACTATGCCTAACCGCAAAGGCGCCAAGGCGCAAAGGTAACGCCAAGGAAAGCGGGCAAACACTTACGAGTGTAAGAAACGCATAAACGGTCCAACACAATGGTTTGTCGAGTCATCATGGTATTTCTTTGCGTGCTTTTCTCTGCGTCTTTGCGCCTTTGCGGTGAGATTTAGACCATGAATTGGGAAATCGTCATCGGCATCGAGACCCACGCGCAGTTGTCGACGCGCTCGAAGATCTTCTCGCCGGCGTCGACTGCGTTCGGCGCAGCGCCCAATACCCAGGCCTGTGCGATCGACATGGCGTTGCCCGGCACCTTGCCGGTGCTCAACAAGGGAGCGGTGGAGCGGGCGATCCGCTTCGGGCTGGCGATCGGCGGCACCATCAATCGCCGTTCGATATTCGCGCGCAAGAATTATTTCTATCCCGACCTCCCTAAGGGTTACCAGATCAGCCAGTACGAACTGCCGATCGTGCAAGGCGGGAAAATCCCAATCCTTTCACCAACGCGCGGCGAAATTGAGGTGCAGCTGACCCGCGCCCATCTCGAAGAAGACGCCGGTAAATCGCTCCATGAAGATTTCCCTGGCATGAGCGGCATCGACCTGAACCGCGCCGGCACGCCGCTGCTGGAGATCGTTTCCGAACCGGACATGCGCTCCGCAGAGGAGGCAGTCGCCTACGCTAAGGCGCTGCATAAGCTCGTTGTGGAAGAGATCGGCATCTGTGACGGCAACATGCAGGAAGGCTCATTTCGCTGTGATGCGAATGTTTCCGTTCGGCGACCCGGTGCGCCGCTCGGCACGCGCCGCGAGATCAAGAACCTGAATTCTTTCCGCTTCCTGCAACAGGCTATCGAATACGAGATCAAGTGGCAGATCGAGACGCTTGAGGACGGCGGTAAGATTCAGCAGGCGACGGTTCTGTTCGATGCGGACAGCGGCGAGACGCGCATGATGCGAACCAAGGAGGACGCGCACGACTACCGTTACTTCCCTGACCCGGATCTATTGCCGATTGTGATATCGGATGAATTGATCGAACAAATAGAAAAATCCATGCCGGAGTCGCTGCAGTTACAGCATCAAAAAATTCTCGACTACGGTCTCTCGGTTCAGCAGGCAAATCAGCTCACCGCCAGTCGCAATACATCCAAGTTCGCGCTGTCCACTTTTGCGAACGCGCCCATGGAAGAAGTGCCGATGCTTTCGAATTGGATCCTGGGTCCACTCAGCGCGAAGCTGAACGAGGAAAATCTCGATTTTGACCATAGCAAGGTGTCGCCAGATGAGCTTAGGGCGCTATCAAAGCGCGTTTCAGATGGCACGATCTCGAGCACAACTGCAACCAGCGTCGTTCTTAGTGCAATGTGGGCGAGGGAAGGCAGCGCCGACGAGATCATCGAAAAGAAGGGTCTGAAACAGATTTCCGACCCAGGCGCGATCGAGAAAATCGTGGACGACGTGATCGCCGCCAATGCTCAGCAGGTGGCCGACTACAGGAGCGGCAAGGAAAAGGCCTTCAATTCTCTGGTCGGGCAGGTGATGAAGGCCAGCAAGGGCAAGGCCAATCCCGCCCAGGTCAACGAGATACTTAAGAAGAGACTGGGCTAGCAACGGCCTATTTGCCGGTCGTCGTCAGTTCGCGGTAACGCAGTTTGTCGGCCTCGTACTTGGCGCGCAGCGATTCGGCGTAGCTCTTTTTCTCCAGCAACTCGGCCTCGAGCTCCGGTAATTCCTCAAGCTTGACGTCAATTTCTTCCAGAAGGTACGGCGGGATCGCTTTCTCCTGTCCCGCAAGGCGGTTCGCCTGCGACTTCAAATCGAAAAGCTGCGAATTCGCCCTGACCAGCCTGTTTTCGGCCGCCTTTATCGCCTGCAACGTAATCGCCAGGCTACGGTCGCGCGCCAGGTCGATCTCTTCTTCCGACGTGTAGGTCGCGATCAGGGAACGATCGCGGCGCTGCCTTTCTGCCAATTCCTTGCGCCCCCGCTGCTCTTCCGCCGCGGGTTTCGGCGCCACGGCCGGCTGGGCGGTTTCGTGCTTCTTCACCACTCTGCCCTGACGATTCATTTCCTCGATCTGCCCGCATTCCGGTGTGAATTTGTCCGAGTAGTAGATATTGCCCCGGTCGTCCACGCACTTGTACATGACCGGGCGGGAAACGCCGGGTTTGGGCGTAGGTTTCTGCTGCGCCATTGCCGGGCCGGCGAGTGCCGCCGCGATCGTCAGGCTTACAAGCGTTCGAATCACTCTCATACCGGTACCCCGTACTGTTTGCGGTAGCGTTCGACTGCCTGCAACTGCCGTGCCATATCCGCGCGCGCGCCCAGATATACGGTAAGGTCTTCGAGCGTGGCGATACTGATGAGGGGGATGCCGAACTGGCTGCGCACCTCCTGGGCGGCGGACTGCGAACCGCTGCCGCGCTCCATCCGGTCGAGTGCAATGACCACGCCGCAGGGTGCCGCGCCGGCCGCGCGAATGATCTGCATCGATTCGCGCACCGATGTGCCGGCGGAAATGACGTCGTCCACGATCAGCACCCGCCCGGCGAGCGACGCGCCCACCGTCATGCCGCCCTCGCCGTGGTCCTTGGCTTCCTTGCGATTGAAGCAGAACGGCACGTTTCGCCCAATTTCGGCAAGCGCAACGGCGGTGGCGGCAACCAGAGGGATGCCCTTGTAAGCCGGACCGAACAGCATGTCGAAGGCAGAATCGGCGACGACGATGGCTTTCGCGTAGAATTGCCCGAGCTTTCGCAGCGCCTCGCCGTCGTTGAACAAACCGGCGTTGAAGAAATAAGGCGACAGACGCCCGGCCTTGGTCTTGAACTCGCCGAAGCAGAGAACACCGCGGGCCAAGGCAAATTCAATAAACTCCTGCCTGAAATTTTTCATTGCCTGTCGTGCGAATTGTCTCCCTCAATCTAAACGGCATACGTTCGGCAGTCAACAAAGGCTTTCTCGAGTGGATGTCCACGCAGGAAGCCGACGCGATTTGCGTCCAGGAGATCAAGGCGCAGGACCGCGACCTCGGCGACGCGATCCGCAATCCCGGCGGATACCGCGGCTACTTTCAATGTGCCGATCGGCCCGGCTACAGCGGTGTGGGCATTTATTGCCGCAAGAAACCGGATCGCGTGATCGAGGGCCTCGGCATTCCGGACATCGATGCCGAAGGCCGCTACATCGAGGCGCAGTTCGGCAATCTCAGCATCGTCTCGGTGTACGTTCCGTCCGGATCAAGTTCGCCCGAGCGTCTGGCGATCAAGTTCAGCTTCATGGAGCGTTTCATCGCGCCGCTGCACGGGCTTGCGCAAAGCGGCCGCGACGTCATTCTCTGCGGCGACTGGAATGTCGCGCACAGGGAAATCGACCTCAAGAACTGGCGCTCCAACCAGAAGAACTCCGGCTTCCTGCCCGAGGAGCGCGAGTGGTTTTCCGGCGTGCTCGACAAGCTCGGGTACATGGACGTATTCCGCCGCCTCAACCAGGAACCGGACCAATACACCTGGTGGTCCAACCGCGGCCAGGCCTGGGCCAAGAACGTGGGATGGCGCATCGATTATCAGCTCGCCACGCCCGGGATCGCCGCAAAAGCGAAAGGCGCCGCGATCTACAAAACGCAGCGGTTCAGCGACCACGCACCGCTTATCATCGACTATGACTACCAGCTGGCTTAGCGACCTGCGCGTGTATGCGCAGCCGCCCGTGGCCCGCATGCTGTTGGTCGGCTTCTCGGGCGATTGGGAAGTTGCGACGTGACGCGCAAGACGGCTTCTCGCCGGAGGGCGAAGCGCGAAAAGAGGGGCATGGATCAGAACAGTACGACCGCGTTACGCGACTGGCGCAGCAGGCTGCCGGAAGGCATACGCCCCTATTTTGAGTCCGCGCCCCTCGCGGCGTTGTTCCTGGGCATCTCCTCCGGCTTCGGCTTCGCAATGATCGGCGCGACTCTGACCACGCGCCTCGCCCAGCACGGCATCACCAAGAGCGCGGTGACCGCCTTCGCGCTCACTTTCCTCGCCTACAACTTCAAGTTCCTGTGGGCGCCGATCGTGGACAACGTCCGGCTGCCGGTGATCGGCCGGTTCGGGCAGCGGCGCAGCTGGCTGTGGCTGGTCGGCGTGCTGGTGATGGCCGCCGTCGCGTTCCTCGGAATCGCCGATCCGGACGAAGCGCTTTATATCGTTGCGATCGCCGCGATCACCGTGGGCGTTGCCGGCGCCACGTTCGACATCATCATCGACGCCTACCGCATCGAGCTGCTCGAGCCGCGCCAGCTCGGCGTCGGCTCCGGCATGTCGCAGTACGGCTGGCGCATCGGCGCCGCGGCGGCCGGCGCCCTGGCGCTGGTCATCGCCGCCCGTCTCGGCTGGAGCGCCGCCTATCTCGCCTGCGCCGTGTTCGCGCTCCCGGGGATGCTGGTCGGCGTGGTGATGGGCGAGCCTGAGCGGCACCGCGAGCCGGCCAAGCCGCGCGGCGGCGTCGAGGCGATCGTCGCCTATTTCAGCCCGTTGCTCGAGTTCCTCAAGCGCCAGGGGGCGCTGGTTGTGCTGCTGTTCGTGCTCATCCACAAGATCGGCGACACGCTCGCCAACCTCACGCTCAGGTTGCTCTTCAAGGACCTCGGCTTCAGCAACGACGAGGTGGCCTTCTACGACGTCGGCGTCGGCTTCATTACGCTGCTGATCGGCATTTTCGTCGGCGGCATTCTCTACGCGCGCCTGGGGATGAAGCACGCGGTCCTGGTCAGCCTGGTCCTGATGGCGGTGTCGAATTTCAGCTTCGCCGCACTGGCGGCGGCCGGCCATACCAACATCGGCATGGCGGCGGCGGTCGGCTTCGAGAATTTCGCGAGCGGCATAGGCGGCGTGACGGTGGTCGCCTACCTGTCCGCGCTGTGCAACCTGCGCTTCACCGCGACCCAGTACGCCCTGCTCTCCGCGCTGGCGAGCATCGCCGGCCGCTTCCTCACCGGGACGAGCGCCGGCGCGCTGATCGAGGCAATCGGCTACGTGAACTTCTATCTGCTCACCACCGTCATCGCGTTCCCGGGCGTGATCCTGTTCTGGTTCATGATCCGCTCCGGGCTCGCCGACCTGTCGATCGGCTCGGCAGGCAAGGAGGGCAAAGGCGACGCGCGCGCTGACAAGGCGGCTGACGCCTAGGGAAAGCCGGTAACGCTATACGCGTGAACCTGCGTCGAAGCGGAAGACCGCGAGCGAACCCAGCAGGTTGGGCAGTACGTTTACCGGCTTGGCGTCGTCCATCACCAGGCGTTCGAGGATGCGCACGCCGTGGGTTCTGCAGTAAACCTCGAAATCCCTGATGGTGAAAAGATGGATGTTCGGAGTGTCATACCACTCGTAAGGCAGTTCCTTCGACACCGGCATGCGCCCGGCCAGAATCTGCAGCCGGTGCCGCCAGTAGCCGAAGTTCGGGAACGTGACGATGCCCTCACGGCCGACCCGAAGCATGTCCTTGAGGAGGCGTTCGGTGTGGCGCACCGCCTGCAGCGTCAGCGACAGGATCACGTAATCGAAGGAATTCGGCTCGAATCCCGACAGTCCCGACTCCAGGTCGTTCTGCAGCACGTTCACGCCGTTGCGGACGCAGGCCAGCACCTTGGCATCGTCGATCTCGATGCCGTAACCGCTCACCCCGCGCGCCTGTTTCAAATGGCGCAGCAGCGATCCGTCGCCGCAACCGAGATCGAGCACCTGCGCATTCGGCTTGATCCACTTCGCGATCGCGGCAAAGTCGGATCGGCCGGACAGCGCGGCCAGGGTTGCTGACGCGCTCATGTCCCCAGGCCCTGCAGGACGATATTGCTGAAGTAGGTATGTATGAGTTTGTGGTAGCGCCGATCGTCCATCAGGAAAGCATCGTGGCCGTGCGGCGCATTGATCTCCGTGTAGCTCACGTTCAGGCGGTTGTCCACCAGCGCCTTGATGATTTCGCGCGAACGCGCCGACGAAAAACGCCAGTCCGAGGTGAACGACACCAGCAGGAAGCCCGCCTTCGCCGGTTTCAGCGTTGCAGACAGGTCGCCGCCGCAGGCCGCAGCCGGGTCGAAGTAGTCGAGCGCCTTGGTGATGCGCAGATAAGTATTGGCGTCGAAGCGTTCCGCGAACTTGTCGGCCTGGTGGCGAAGGTAAGACTCGATCTGGAACTCCACGTCGAAATTGAACTTGAACGCGCCTTCGCGCAACTCGCGGCCGAATTTCTCCGCCATCACATCGTCGGAAAGATAGGTAATGTGTCCGATCATGCGCGCGATGCGAAGCCCGCGCCTCGGTACCACCCCGTACGAGTAGTAATTGCCGCCGTGGAAATCCGGATCGGTGGTGATCGCCTGGCGCGCCACCTCGTTGAAGGCGATGTTCTGCGCCGAAAGTCTGGGCGCAGCGGCGATCACGATGGAATGGCGCACGCGCTCCGGCTGGCTGATGGCCCACTGCAGCGCCTGCATCGCGCCCAGGCTCCCGCCCATCACCGCGGCGAAGCGCTCGATGCCCAGCCGTGTGGCCAGCCGCGCCTGCGCTTCCACCCAGTCGTCCACCGTCACCACCGGAAAATCGGCGCCCCACGGCCTGCCGGTCGCGGGATTGATGCTAGAAGGGCCAGTAGATCCATGGCAACCGCCAAGGTTATTGACGCCGACGACGAAGAAGCGGTTGGTATCCACCGGCTTACCCGGGCCGATCAGGTTGTCCCACCAGCCGACGTTTTCCGGGTCGTCGGCATAGACGCCCGCGACGTGGTGCGAGGCGTTCAGCGCGTGGCAGACCAGCACCGCGTTGTCGCGCGCGGCGTTGAGCGTGCCGTAGGTTTCGTAGGCGAGGTCGTACGAATCCAGGCGCGCACCGCTCTTGAGCGCGATCGGATCATCGAAGTGCGCAATTTTCGGGCTGACGACGCCGACGGAACCTTCGGGTGGCATGGGAACTCTGGGGCCTGGTTTGCGCGAATTATATCGGCGGGCCATTACGACGCGGGTTTCGCCACCGACAGCCGCCGCAGCATCTGCCCGACCGCGTCTGTCTTCATGTCGCGATACAGGAGCCGTTCCTCCCATTCCTTGGCGAGCACCTCGGTATCGTCGTAAGTCATGACGCGGCGCAGAACGATCTCTCCCGGCGATGCGAGATCGGTGCCGGCGCGATCGGTCAGTCGGTAGGCGACCCGATAACGCAAGTCGAATTCGCTCACCTTGCCGCTGCTAGACAACGACAGGATGAGCTTTTCCTGCGACTCACCGACGATCTGGACCACCGCCTCGGCCTGGTCGCGGCTTTCTACGATGCGGGTCTTGCTCCCGGTGCGGATGGCACGTTCCAGATCGTTGGCAAAAGTCGAGAACCCCGGCGCCTCGATGTGGACGGTCTCGAACGGGATGGCGGCCCGCCCGCGCAACTGGAAGCCGCAAGCCGATAGCGTCATCGCGATGAGGAGCATCGCGATGACGAGGACTGAGGACTGAGGACTGAGGACTGAGTTACTGACCCAACCGGTAAATAGTGCGCATCGTTTTCCCCCCTCTCCCTCCGGGACAAGGGAACACTTGAAGCGGAGCAGAGGGTTGGGGTGAGGGAATAACACCGGCAAAAGCCCCTCATCCTGTCCTTCTCCCGGAGGGAGAAGGGACTCAACAGGTGTCGCAGTGCGCACTATTT
>CAYNFN010000088.1:0-1831 GCA_964396485.1 uncultured Alcaligenaceae bacterium | reverse complement strand
GCATCGGCCTGCCTGTTGGCTGCGACATGGCTGGCGAGCGGAAGCACCGAAGTCCTGGACCCTGCCGCGCTCACCGCGGGTAGTTTCACCACTCCCGAGGCCGGCGCCAACGCTTTTTCCATTCCCATCGCCATGCTCGACCAGGAGCAGGCCGCCCGGTTCGCCAAAGGCAGGGAGCAGTTTCACGAAGCCTGGGTGGTCGCTCCCGAACCTTCCGGCGTGTGGGGCCTGGGGCCGACTTTCAACGAGGATCGCTGCGCGCATTGCCATGAGAACAACGGGCGTGCCAAGGCGCCGGCAGAGCGGCAGGAGGCCGTGCGCGGAATGCTGGTGCGGCTGAGCGTTCCCGGCCAGGGACCGCACGGTGAACCCCGGCCGCATCCGGCGTATGGAGACCAGTTGCAAAACCGCGGCATTCCCGGCCGTGTGCCGGCCGAAGGTCAGGCGCTCTTCAACTATGCGGTGCGCGAGGTCGGCTTCGCCGACGGCGAAACCGTGACGCTGCGGGTGCCGAAGATCGAGTTCGCGGCACTGCAGTTCGGCGAGCTCGGAGCCGACATCATGATTTCACCGCGCATCGCGCCGGCCATGGTGGGGCTGGGATTACTGGAAGCGGTGCCCGAACAAGCGATACTTGCGATCGCCAGGGAACAGGAAAAGCTCGGCGTGAGCGGCAAGCCAAACTACGTCAGGGACCACGAGAACAGCAGGATCGTGCTCGGCCGCTTCGGCTGGAAGGCCGGTCAACCCAATCTGCGCCAGCAGACCGCAGCGGCGTTTCTGAACGACATCGGCGCAACTTCCCATTTTTTCCCGGAGGAAAATTGTCCGAGTGTGCAAGTGCAATGCCTGGACGTGCCGTCGGCGAGCAAGTGCGGCGGCCAGGGCGGATGCACGGGCAACTACCGGCCGGAAGTGGTCCCGAGCCGTCTGAGCAATATCACGCTGTACCTGCAGACGCTCGCCGTTCCCGCCCGGCGCAACGTGAACGACCGCGAGGTGAAGCGGGGCGAACAGTTGTTTTCTCAAGCCAACTGCAGCGCCTGCCATATCCCGGAACTCAGGACCGGCGGCATGACCGCGATCCCTGCCGCGGCGGACCTGACGATCCGCCCCTACACCGACTTGTTGCTGCACGACATGGGTGAGGACCTTGCTGACGGCCGCCCCGAATATCAGGCCAATGGTCGCGAATGGCGCACGCCGCCGCTGTGGGGGATCGGCCTGGTGCGTGAGGTCAACGGGCACGGCGACCTGCTGCATGACGGCCGCGCACGCAATGTTACCGAAGCGATCCTGTGGCACGGCGGAGAAGCGGCGCAGTCGCGGGAAACCTTTCGCGCGCTGCCAAAAGCCGAACGCGAAGCGCTGGTGAAGTTCGTCAATTCGATCTGAAACAGAACTTCAGATCAATCCTTCCAGCATCTGAACATCCACGACCGCGCCGGCGGGCAAGTTGCCCACATCGGTCGGCAGGACGATGAAGCAGTCGGCCTGGCTCATCGACGAAAGAATTCCCGAACCCTGGTCTCCGGTGGTGCGCACCGTCCATTGCCCGTCCGCAGCGCGGGTGAGAATGCCGCGCTGGAACTCGGTGCGGCCCGGCGCCTTCTTGATCGCGGAAGTACAAGTCACCTTCAGGGTCGGCAGCGGCGCAACCGTGATCTGTCCCTGCAGGTAGAGCAGGGCATCGCGCACGAACTGGTAGAAGGTCACCATCACCGCAACGGGATTGCCGGGCAGCCCGAAAAAATGCGCGCGACCGATCCTGCCGTAGGCAAGCGGCCGGCCAGGCTTCATCGCGATCTTCCAGAACAGCACTTCGCCCAGG
>CAYNFN010000087.1:0-1597 GCA_964396485.1 uncultured Alcaligenaceae bacterium | reverse complement strand
CCTCGGCAAGAACCGATTTGGCGTAGGGACTACGGATCTTTCCCCCGCTTGCGTCCCAAAACGTCAGGGCGGCCTTGAGCGGGACAATTCCTTCGGCGGGTTTGCCTTCCCGGATGAGTGCCATGCCATATGCAACGGGTGCCAGCAACGCCCACAGCACGGGCATGCTGTTCTCGCGACCCAGTCGCTCACATTCTTCCGCGCGCTTGCGCTGTTCCTCGGGCTCACAGCGATGATCGAACGCTTCCGCCCCGGTCGTCAGCGCGTAGCCGAGGTCGAAGGGGTGAGCGCGCCAGCGGGCGTGCGCAATTGCTTCATCGCTCAGCCGCGCTGCCCGGTCCGGGTAGCCCAGCATCCAGGTGGATATTGACGACAAGCACACGACATCCGTCTTGGGATCGTGGTTCAGGATGTCCGCCAGATGGCGATGCTTCTCGCCATCATAGAGGGCTAGCAGTTTATCGCGATGCTCCAGAGACTTGATGAGTTGGCCCATCCAGACGTAGCAACTGCAGGCAGCCTCGTGTCCCGTGACCAGCAGGTCGGTATCGCCGGTCGCCTGTGCCGCGCTGAGCATCTCCTGTACCCAATGGAGGGACTCGGCCACCCGGCCGACGCACATAACGTAGGCCCATAGCCCCCGGAATATCGGCACCAGCGCGTCGTTGCGCTTGAGCGACTTCGCCAAGGCAAGTGCCGGATGAAGGCTGCTCCAGATTTCCGGGGCCGCCCAGCCTTTGAGCGCCATCCACGCTGGTCCAAGAGTGGTGCGCAGCCCCAGTTCGCGGGTATCTCGTTCCGATGAGTGAGGTAGGGAAGAGACCAGTTCCAGTCCATGGTTGAGATGGGAGATGGCCTCGGTCAGGGCCATGCGCTTCAACGCCAGCTTGCCCGCGCTCTGCCAGAGCGGAATTGCGGCTTCTGCGAGGCCTGCAGCGGTGAGGTGATGCGCCAGCACCTCGGGCTCGGTGCTCTTGATGCTCGGGAAGCGCTCCTCGATGACCCGCGCGATCTTGGCGTGCAGCTCCTGTCTGCGGCTCTTGAGCAGCGAGTCGTAGGCCGCGTCCTGCACCAGTGCGTGCTTGAAGGTGTAGGTTGCGTCAGGCGGAGTGCCGCGACGGAAGGCAAGGCCCGAGTCAGTGAGTTGCTGGAGTGCGCTGTCGAGTTCGTTCTTGGTCCTCGGCGCCACGGCTTCGATCAGCTCGTAGCTGAACTCGCGCCCGATGGCCGCGCCGATCTGCGCGATCTCCTTCACCGGCAGGAAGCGATCCAGCCGCGCCATCAGCGAGTCCCTGAGCGTGGCCGGAACCAGCACATTGGCCGCTGAGCCGACATACTCGTAGCGATCCCCCGCGTCCTTGAGCTCGCCCGATTCGAGAATGGATTTGGTCAGCTCTTCGACGAACAGAGGCACCCCGTCGGTCTTGGCGAGGATCTGCTCGAGCAGGTCTGGGGGTAATCCTTTACCGCCGGCCACTCTTGAGACCATCGCGCCGCTTTGCGCCCGCGTGAGCTTGGACAGGTTCAAGCCGATGACATGGCCGTGCTGGACCCAGCGCGATTGGAACTCCGGCCGGTGGGTGAGCACGACCAGCAG
>CAYNFN010000086.1:0-6045 GCA_964396485.1 uncultured Alcaligenaceae bacterium | reverse complement strand
CTTCCCTCACCCCGACCCCTCTCCCGGAGGGAGAGGGACAACTGAAACCCTCGCCCTCCGGGACAAGGGAACACTTGAAGCGGAGCAGAGGGCGCCGCGCAGCGGCGGGTGAGGGCAGCAGTCGCACAAGTGCTGTCACGCCGTTATGTAAAACTCAATATATTGAATTCGCGCGTGCCGAGACCAGGAATCCATTTTCCTTCGCCACGACTTTTGATCGCTCAAGCTCGCCGACGATCATTTCAGCGAGCGCCATGTCGCTGAGCTGAAAATAGCGCGCGTTAAAATCTGCGTACAACGGAACCGTCGCCAGGTATTCGGGGATCCGGCTGAGCGGCAGGCGTTGCCGATCCATCAACGCAAACACGAACATCACTTTCACAACATGACGCGCCATGCGCAATTCGTCGCGCTCGAACGCTTCCAGACGCCGGAGGCTGCGCTCCAGCGCCGCATCCACTCCGGAGAACGGCGCGCCGTGACCGGGAATCACGGTGTCGACGTCCAGACTGGAAATCGCCTCGAGCGTGGCGCGGGTGGCGGCAAACCGCTGCTCCCGATCGGGGCCGGGCAGCAGCACGCCGAAGCCGTTCTCCCACAAAGCGTCACCGGTTATCAGCAACTGTTCTTCCTCGCAATGGAACATCAACGCACCCATGTCGTGGCCGGGCGCTGCGATGGCGCGCCATTGCAGGTCACCCCAGTTCACTACATCCCCGGGGGTAATGGTGTCGTCGAATTCGAAGCGCTCGCAGCGCTGGTCGGCGTAGGAAAGCCAGAGGGCCTGTTCGTCCCAGGCTTCGATCAGCGGCGCCTCGCCGACTGGAATGCTCAGGCGGCACGCATGCGCCCGGCGCACCTCGGCGTTGCCGCCCATGTGATCGGAATGGCAGTGGGTGTTGACAATCCAGTCCAGCGGCCTGCCGGCGAGTTCCGCGGAAACCTTCGCAAGCGTGATCTTCGCGTCCCTGCCATAGCCGCTGTCCACCAGCACGGTGCGGTCGCGGCCGGTGAGCACGATGTGGTTGGCGTTCAGCCAGTCGCGGACGATCACCCGCACCTGCGGCGGCAACGTGCCGGGTGCGGCGGACGCGGGGGGACCTTGTTCCGCAGGGACGCGGTTTTTCACTGCTGCCGTGGTTGCGGCGCAAGCGGCGCCGGATCCTCGATAATCCTCACGTCGCGGACGAAGTAACGCGTTTCCGCAAAACAAGTGGTGGGAACGCCGAAGTGCTCCTGGTAGGCAAGCGTTACGCGCCTTCCCAGGGATTGATTGATATTTTGTGCCACCGCGTCGTTGCGAACGCTGAAGTAGAATTTTTCCGCGACGGTACCCGGCATCGTCACCAGCGCCAGCTCGCCTTCCCAGGTTTTGCAGATCCAGCCCTTCTTCGACAGTTTCTGCACGTAGCCCGCGCGCTCGCCCTCAGAGTAGCTCCAGCTCAGCACCAACCAGGTGTAGGCGCCGAACAGCAAACCGAGTATGACCACACCCGCGACCAGCCAACGTAGCGTCTGCCCCATGTTTTTTTACCCCCTCAACGATGTATGACGACGATGGATCAATATACATCACCGGCGTGTCAAGCCGCGGCGACGGCTCCGGTCCATCCGTTCCAGGAGCTTTTCCGGCCTGTTCTTTCCCTTTGAAATCGCAAGGGATCAGAACGCGTTTACTTCGAGTGTAAGCGTATCAAGGTTTAGAATTGCAGTACATCATGCACAATCACCCCTTCTCTTGAGAGACCACGCATCGCGGCAATCCGGCACGCTCTCGTCGAGCCGCAACGACTGGCACACCATCCGCAAGCTGCTGCCCTACCTGCTGGAATACAAGGGACGGGTAGCGGCCGCGCTCGCTTTCCTCGCCGCCGCGAAGGTCGCCAACATCGGCGTGCCGCTGGTAATGAAGGAAATCGTCGATTCCCTGGACGCCAGGCAAGCGGTGCTTGCGCTGCCGTTTGCGCTGCTGGTGATCTACGGCGTGCTGCGGCTTTCCAATACGCTGTTTGCCGAGCTGCGCGACATCGTGTTCGTGCGCGTGGCCAAGCGCGCGATCCGGCGGGTCGCGTTGCAGGTGTTCCGCCATCTGCACGCGCTGTCGCTGCGCTTTCACCTGGAACGCCAGACCGGCGGAGTGTCGCGCGATATCGAGCGCGGCACGCGCGGCATTTCCACTCTGCTGAGCTACATGCTGTTCTCGATCATTCCGGTGGTTTTGGAGTTCAGCCTGGTGGCGGTGGTGCTGCTGACAAAGTTCGACTGGCGCTTCATGGCGGTGACGATGGTCGCGGTGGTGATCTACCTGGCGTTCACCTTTACCGTGACCGAGTGGCGCATGGACATCCGCCGCCGCGCCAACGAGCTCGATTCGAAGGCCAACACCCGCGCGATCGACAGCCTGTTGAACTACGAGACGGTGAAGTATTTCAATAATGAGGAGTTCGAGGCGCGGCGCTACGACGAAAATCTGCAGAAGTTCGAGTCGGCCGATGTCAAGAACGAGGCCTCGCTCGGCCTGCTCAACATCGGCCAGAGCCTGATCATCGCGGTCGCGGTGACGCTGTTGATGATCCTGGCGGCGCAGGGGGTGGTGAAGGGTGCGCTGACGCTGGGCGATCTGGTGCTGGTCAACGGCCTGCTGATCCAGCTCTACATTCCGCTCAATTTCCTCGGCATGGTGTACCGGGAAATCAAGCAGGCGCTGACCGACATGGACAAGATGTTCCGGCTGCTCTCCGAGAATCGCGAGATCGAAGACCGGCCGGACGCGGTGCATCTGGCCGCGTCGCATCGGGCGGTGCGCTTCGAGAACGTGGACTTCGGCTACGATCCGCGGCGCCAGATCCTGCATCAGGTGAGTTTCGAGATCCCGGCCGGGCACACCGTCGCGGTGGTGGGCGCGAGCGGCTCGGGCAAATCCACGCTGGCGCGGCTGCTGTTCCGCTTCTACGACGTGAGCGGCGGGCGCATCACCGTCGATGGGCTCGACATTCGCGACGTCACGCAGAAAAGCCTGCGCGCGGCGATCGGCATAGTGCCGCAGGACACGGTGCTGTTCAACGACACGATCTATTACAACATCGCTTACGGCAATCCCGAAGCCAGCAGGGAAGAGGCGATTGCCGCAGCCCAGTCGGCGCATATCCACGACCTGATCGAGAGCCTGCCGGACAAATACGAGGCGATGGTGGGCGAGCGCGGCTTGAAGCTCTCTGGAGGCGAAAAGCAGAGGGTGGCGATTGCGCGGGCGCTGTTGAAGGACCCCGGGATCCTGATTTTCGACGAGGCGACTTCTGCGCTCGATTCCAAATCGGAGAAGGCGATTCAGGCGGAACTCGGCCGCATTTCGGCCAGCCGCACCACGCTCACCATCGCGCACCGGTTGTCCACGATCGTCGATGCCGATCAGATCCTGGTCATGGAAGGCGGGCGCATCGTCGAGCGCGGCAGCCATCGTGAATTGCTCGCCAGGGGCGGGGTGTACGCCCATATGTGGGCCCTGCAGCAGGAGAAGGAAAGGGTTGAGGCTGCGGAGTTGGTTTCTCCGCAGGTCAAACTTGCCTGAGGCGGGCGTGGCGATGCTTCTCGTGGAGTTTTTGCGGGTCGCACGCACCGGCATGGCCTCGCCACTACGTCGTTGAATTTCTAGCTAAATGAAGATTTCGCGAGACCAACCTTAAAAAGTTCATTCAGAGTCTTGCCTTAGTCGTTGATTTTTGTTATGTTATTGTCCGGCAAAGCAGGGTGGTCAGGGAAGCTTTGCCGCGATCTGCGCCTGTTTGGGGCGTATCGGGCATCGTGACGATCATAATTGAAGGTTCAAAAACAATACTTTAAGGACGCTCTGTCGCGTTTTCTAGAGATGAAGGCATTCATCAGTACGCTGTTTTTTTGTCTCGCCGCCGCGAGCCTGCCCGCTTTGGCGACCGGCGAACTGCATAAGACGGCGACCAGACACTCGCATTTCTCGGTCAAGCCCGCCGGACTGGCGCTGCGCTCGGGCGCCGTTCTGGTGCTCGACCAGGAGACCGGCGAGCCGTTGCTGGCCAAGAACACCGACCAGGTCTTGCCGATCGCTTCGATCACCAAGCTCATGACCGCGATGGTCGTCCTCGACTCGGGATTGCCACTGTTGGAGTCCATTAGCATCGACAAGGACGACGCGGATCGCATGAAAGGGTCGCGCTCGAAGCTGTCCGTCGGCACCACGCTGATGCGCACGGAAATGCTGAAGCTCGCGCTCATGTCATCCGAAAACCGTGCCGCAGCGGCATTGGCGCGCAATTACCCCGGCGGCACGCCAGCATTCATTGCCGCGATGAACCAGAGGAGCGCCGAGCTCGGAATGTCCAATTCGCGCTTCGTCGACGCCACCGGCCTGCACCCCGGCAACGTTTCCACCGCGGAGGACCTTGCCAAGCTGGCGCATGCGGCGCATCGCTATCCGTTGATCCGCGAATACACCACTGCCGATTATTACCGCGTCGAGTCCGAAGGAAAGCGCCGCCGCCACATGCTCGCTTTCGTCAATTCCAACCGCCTGCTCAAAAGCCGCAGGTGGGAAATCGGGCTGTCCAAGACCGGCTACATCAGTGAAGCCGGACGCTGCCTGGTCATGCAGGCGATGATCGGGGACAAGCCGAGGATCATCGTATTGCTCGACTCCTGGGGAAAACTCTCCCGCATCGGCGACGCCAATCGCATCAAGCGCTGGATCGAAGCCGACGCGATGCGCATCCGCGGATAGCACGTCGTCGAAGAGTGCAACTGCAAAACCAATTCCAACCACCAAGATTCTTTTCAATACCTTCTTTTCAATACCCGCTCGACGGGTGCCCTTGAGGGGTGCACCAAGGCACCAAGAAAACCTGGCACCAGATTTTGTTCCATGACTACTTCGGTGTGCTTGTGCCTTGGTGGTCAGATTTCCGGATTTTCTCGTTCTTTACGGCGTCCGCGCAGGACCCGAAACCCCCTATGCTATGATTCGCGCCTTGTTCCGCTGCGCCTCAAGCCCCTGCTTGGTCGTGTCGACGGCCTTCCCTCCCGCCTAACGATTCAAACCTCACCGCACTCAAACCTCACCGCACTCAACCTCACCGCACTCAACCTCACCGCAAAGACGCAAAGGCGCAAAGGAAACGCAAAGAAGAACTTGACTGAGCAAAAATCTGATCGGCGCAGAAGGGTACATCGAAGCGTACGGACCATTCATCAACGAAAAGCCCAGAGCTTATGTTCTTCCCCCCAGTCATGCTTTTCTTGATTTACTTTGCGTTTCCTTTGCGCCTTTGCGTACCCCTCAAGGGGGTATTGAAAAGAATCTTTGCGGTGAGGACTTAAAAAGAGCATAGAGAAAATGAAAGTCGGTCTGTTCGTTACCTGCCTGGTTGACCTGATGCGGCCGAACATCGGTTTTGCGGCGCTCAGGCTGCTCGAAGCAGCCGGATGCGAAGTCGTCGTACCGGCCGCCCAGACCTGCTGCGGGCAGCCGGGTTACAACTCCGGCGATCGAAAGGCAGCGCAAGCCCTGGCAAAGAAACTGATCCGGGAATTCTCGGATTGCGACTATGTGGTCGTGCCTTCGGGATCCTGCGGCGGCATGATCCGCGCGCACTACCCCGAATTGCTGGCCGACTTTCGCGAACTCGGGGAAGAGGTCGGGGCCTTCGCACGCAAGACCTACGAACTCACCGATTTCCTGGTGAACGTCGTCAGGCTGGTCCGGGTTCCCGGCAAATTCGGCGGCACCGTCACCTATCACGACTCCTGTTCCGGCCTGCGCGAAATGGGCGTGAAATCCCAGCCGCGCGCGCTGCTGTCGAAAGTGCCCGGTCTGACCATCAGGGAAATGCAGCAACCCGAGGAGTGCTGCGGATTCGGCGGGACCTTCGCGGTGAAGTATGGCGATATCTCCACACGCATCGCCGATCTCAAGTGCGAGGACGTGCAATCCAGCGGCGCCGACGCCCTGGTACTGGGCGACCTCGGCTGCATGCTGAACATCGAAGGCCGGCTGCGGCGGCGCGGCGACAACAAAAC
>CAYNFN010000085.1:0-4569 GCA_964396485.1 uncultured Alcaligenaceae bacterium | reverse complement strand
CCCTCATCCTGTCCTTCTCCCGGAGGGAGAAGGGACTCAACAGGTGTCGCAGTGCGCACTATTTAGCGTTCTCCTGAGTAACCACAGAGGATTCTTTTCAATACCCACTCGACAATCACTTAATCACTGCTTCTTGCCCTCACGCCTCACCTCATTTCATCCACCTTCAAAAACACCCGCCGATCATCCTGACCGCTGACGCTGCGCCTGTACGCCGTACCGCTGTCGCGCTGCACGCTTTCCTGCGCGATCCCACCCAGTTCGAGCCACTCGCCCAGACGCCCGGATACCACGGTATCGACGCGCTGGACATTCAACGTTCCGGTATTCGGGTCGGCCACGCGGTCGCGCCGCGTACTGATCGAAAGAGTGACCTGGTTGCCGCTGACCCGCGGCCGCACGTAGAAACCCGCGCCGGCATCACGATACTGGATCGTTTCGGAACCCTGCGCGGACTGGCTTCGCACCGGTACCGAGTGGCCGACCTGGATGAAAGCCTCGTTGCCTTCCAGAACCTGCAGCGTCTGCACGCTGCTGTCGGTCGCAGCCGATTGCGATTGCGAGACCCGGCCGCGAACGTTGTCGTCACCACGCCGGATCACCACGGCCCCGCCCTGATTGCTGCCCGTGCCGGGCACCGTTACGCGCGCTCGATCGTTGCCGATCGAACCCGAGACCTCCGCCTCGGACCCCGTCGCGCTCGCGGCATTTTGTTGCCTGACCGATATCAGCAGCTTGCGCGGCATGGCGTCCACCACGGCCAGAACCTTGCGCAACTCGGCGAGATTCTGCGGCGTGGTGCGCACGACGATGCGGTTCTGCATGCCGCTGATGGTTCCGCCCGGCGCCAGCAGCGGCTTGAGCATCGGGATCACCTGTTCCGCGTTGCGATAGTTCAGCTCGATAACTTCGAGCACGGTCTGCTGCGCCTGCGCCGCAAGCGCCAACGCCAGCATGGCCGCAAGAATCAACGCACGCGCTATCACGCGATTTTCCTCTCGCCTCACGCCTCTCGCCTCACGCCTCACCCCTCGGACTTCCTTCTCCTTCATCCTTCATCCTTCATCCCTCATCCTTGCCCTCCCCTCACGCCCTACCCCCCAGCCTCCACTCCCGAGGCAGTTCGCGGCTCGCGGGGTCCTGGCGATAGAACTCCGCCAGTTGCGCATACACCGCAGGATACGTCTCGCGCACGATGTCGGGGATCTCGAAGAAGGCCTCGCTCACCACCGCGAAGAATTCTCCCGGCGCCTCGGTTGCGTACGGATCGATGTCGGTGTCTTCGCCGGCTTCCACGCGCCGGCAGAGATCCTTATAGGCCCCGGTGAATGTCTGCGCCCACGCCTCGCGGCTCATGCCGGCGTTCAGCGGCGGGAATCCATTGGCATCGCCGTTGAGCATGTCGAGCTTGTGCGCGAACTCGTGGATCACCACGTTGACGCCGTCGGCATCGCCGGCATTCTCGACGTCGGCCCACGACAGGATCACCGGCCCCTGCAGCCAGGCCTGGCCGGCATAGGAGGTCTCGTCGGTCTCGATCAGTCCGTGTTCGTTGCGAAACTCGTGACGCGGGACGAACTCATCCGGATAAACGATTATCTCCACCCAGCCGTCGTAGTAGTCGATGCCCAGGTTGAGCACCAGGATGCAGGCCTGGATCGCGATCCCCAGCTTCATCTCCTGGTCCAGCAGCAGCCCTCCCGCAGCGGAGATCTGTTTTTCGTGCAGGAACAACACCACCAAATCGCGCAACTGCTTGCGCTCCTGTTCGGTGAGCCGCATTGCGAAGGAAAAGCGGTTGACCGCGCGCTGCCAGGTCGCGTCGTCCACCCCGCCGCCCCGGAGAATGCGCTGCCTGCGCCACTGCCTGAGGCCGAACATCAGTGCCGCATTCCGTGCTCAGGAACGGGTTTCGCCGGACCCACTTTCGTCTTCCTGCGGCGAATCGAGCATGGCACGCTCGAATTCGCGGACTTGATCGGGCTGATCGAGCTCGACGCGCTCGATCTGCGAAAAGCGGCGGCTGATCTTGTCGCTGCTGATCTGCACCTGCTGCGCGTCTTCATGCGCCTGGCGGATGTGATCCGCGAGCTTCTTCATGCGCGCGTCGAAGCGCGAGAAATCCTTGCCGAGCTTGCCGAGTTCGTCCTTGATGATGTGCACCTGCTCCCGGGTGGCGACGTCCTTCATCACCGCCCGCGCCGTGTTCAGCACCGCCATCAGCGTAGTCGGCGACACGATCCAGACCCGCCGCTGCATCGCGAAGTCCACCACCTCGGAATGGTAGGCGTGGATCTCGGCGAACACCGCTTCCGCCGGCACGAACATCACCGCGCCGTCGGAAGTTTCTCCAGCGATAATGTATTTCGCCGCGATGTCCTCGACGTGCTTCTTCACGTCGGCGCGGAACTGCCGCTTCGCCACCGCGCGGTCCGCCTCCGAGACCCCGGGCTCGAACATACGGTGGTAGTTCTCCATCGGAAACTTGGAATCCACCGCCACCATGCCGGTCGGCTCGGGAAGCTTCAGCACGCAGTCGACGCGCGCACCGTTCGACTTGAAGGTGTACTGGAACTCGTAGGCCACCTCGGGAAGGATGTTGCGCACCAGGTTCTCGAGCTGCACTTCGCCGAAAGCACCGCGCGAACGCTTGTCGCCCAGCAGTTCCTGCAGGCTCACCACGTTGGTGGTCAGTCCGTCTATCTTCTTCTGCGCTTCGTCTATGGTGGCAAGGCGTGCCATCACGCTGACGAAAGTTTCGTTGGTTTTTTTGAAACCCTCTTCCAGGCGCTCGCTGACGCGCCCGCTGATCTGTTCCAGTCGGGTGTCGGTGGTCTTGGACAGCAGTTCCATCGACGCAGCCAGTTGCGCGGTGGCGTTGCGCATCGTGGTCTGGATCAGCTCCTGCTCGGCGCGGTTCTGTTCCGCCAGCGTCTGCAGGATCCGGGTGAGCACCTCAGTACGGAGCTGAT
The DNA here is from genome assembly GCA_964396485.1 of uncultured Alcaligenaceae bacterium. GTDB lineage: Bacteria > Pseudomonadota > Gammaproteobacteria > Burkholderiales > JACQAP01 > JACQAP01. The sequence continues at coordinate 1,597 of CAYNFN010000085.1, read as the reverse complement.
CGTGCTTGCCCTGCAGCTCGGTATTCATTTGCGCGAGGCGCTGCGTGAGGGTTTCTCGATTGGCGGACAGCTCCTCGGCCTGCTTGAGCTGTAGCGTGGCAAGCGCAGTCCGGGTCTGGACCAGTTCCTGGGAAACGGTGTTGCGCAGCCGCTCGGACAGATCGGCCTGCAAGGCGGAAAGCCGGTCGCCGAGGGCGTTCAGTCCGGAGTTTAGGTCCTTCAGCATCGCCAGGTGCTTCACTTCGAGCACGCGGGCGAGCGAATCGGGATGGCTCACCTGGCGGCGGGCCATCGTCGAAACGATGACGATCAAGACGATGACCGCGAGCAGCGTCGCGGCGGAAACGATCAGTTCAACAGGAAGATCAAGCATGAAAAGAGTATAAACCAAGCACCACGCCACCCCCTCTCCCCAGCCCTGCTGCGCTTCAAGTGTTCCCTTGTCTCCACCCGCCTCACCCCGCCCCTCTCCACAAGTGGAGAGGGAGGAAAGGTCAAGATGCGGAGAGGGAGAGGTAATTGCAAACGGGCGACTTGGTCGCCCGTCTTCTCTTGATGCCTTTGGTTCCTTCTCCGCCTCCCTCAGGGAGGGGGAGAAGGCTAGGATGAGGTGGAGGGTGGGTGCTCAGGCGGCTGCCGGAGTGCTGTCGCGCGAAGCGCGCTTGCGCTCGTGCTCTTTCAAGTGGCGCTTGCGGATGCGGATGGATTTGGGAGTGATCTCCACCAGTTCGTCGTCGGCGATGAACTCCACCGCTTTTTCCAGCGTGAGTTCGATCGGCGGCACCAAGCGCACTGCTTCATCGGTACCCGACGCGCGCACGTTGGTCAGCTGCTTGCCCTTGATCGGGTTGACGACCAGGTCGTTGTCGCGCGAATGGATGCCGATCACCATGCCCTCGTACAGCGCATCGCCCGGCGAAACGAACATCCGGCCGCGCTCCTGCAGCTTCCACAGGGCGTAGGCGACCGCTTCGCCATCGTCCTGGCTGATCAGGACACCGTTGCGGCGCTCTTCCATCTCGCCCTTCACCGGGCCGTAGTCGTCGAAAATGTGGCTGGCCAGCCCCATGCCGCGCGTGATGGTGAGGAACTCGCCCTGGAATCCGATCAGTCCGCGCGCGGGAATGCGGTACTCAAGGCGCACGCGGCCCTTGCCGTCCGACTGCATGTCCTGCAGGTCGCCGCGGCGGCGGCCGAGTTCTTCCATCACCGCGCCCTGGTGGGCGTCTTCCACATCCACGGTGAGCAGTTCGTACGGCTCCTGCTTCTCGCCGTCGACGGTCTTCATCACCACCCGCGGGCGGCCGACCGCCAGCTCGTAGCCTTCGCGGCGCATGTTCTCGAGCAGGATGGTGAGGTGCAGTTCGCCACGCCCGGACACCACGAAGGTGTCGGAATCGGCGGTGAACTCCACTTTGAGCGCGACGTTCGATTGCAGTTCGCGTTCGAGGCGCTCGCGAATCTGGCGGCTGGTGACGAACTTGCCTTCCCTGCCCGCCAGCGGCGAGGTATTGACCAGGAAGTTCATGGTGAGCGTGGGTTCGTCCACCTTCAGCAACGGAAATGCTTCGGGCGTCGCCGGGTCGCAAATGGTGAC
>CAYNFN010000084.1:0-4676 GCA_964396485.1 uncultured Alcaligenaceae bacterium | reverse complement strand
GGGCTGGTGGTGCCGATCGTGCGCAACTGCGACCAGCGGTCTTTCGCCGGCATCGAGAAGGGAATCGCGGATTTCGGCAAACGCGCCCAGGACGGCAAGCTCACCATCGAAGAGCTGACCGGCGGAACGTTCTCGATTTCCAACGGCGGGGTGTTTGGCTCGATGCTTTCCACGCCTATCATCAACCCGCCGCAAAGCGCGATCCTGGGGATCCACGCAACCAAGGAGCGGCCGGTGGTGGAAAACGGGCAGATCGTGGTCCGGCCGATGAACTACCTGGCGCTTTCCTATGATCACCGCATCATCGACGGCCGCGAAGCCGTGCTGTTCCTGGTCGCGATCAAGGACGCACTCGAGGATCCTTCACTGCTGCGGCTGGAGCTCTAAAACCCTTACCGCAGAGGCGCAAAGGCGCAGAGGAAACGCAGAGAGAACCAAACGAAGCATGTCAAAAAGCGGGAGGATTCCGATTTGCCGCCATCCAATCGATAAAAAAGCGGTGTCGCGACTATCCACTTCTGATCTTGCCTTTTCACCATAAGTGGTCTTGCTTTTCTTTGCGTTTCCTCTGCGCCTCAGCGCCTCGGCGGTTCAAGTTATGAATGAGAAAACATGGCAAAAAGCTTTGACGTCGCAGTGATCGGCGCCGGCCCTGGCGGCTACACTGCGGCGATTCGCGCGGCGCAACTCGGCCTCAACACCGTCTGCATCGACGAGTGGAAGAACGCCAGGGGAAAGCCCAGCCTCGGAGGCACCTGCCTGAACGTCGGCTGCATCCCCTCCAAGGCGTTGCTGGAGTCCTCGGAAAATTACGAGCGCGCGCTGCACAAGTTCGGCGAACACGGCATCACCGTAAAGGGTGTGGCGATCGACATCGCGACCATGCTGGCGCGCAAGGACAAGATCGTCGATACCTTCACCGGCGGCATCGGCCTGCTGTTTCGCAAGAACAAGGTCGCCTCGATGCACGGCCGCGGTCGCTTCGTTGCCGGCGGAACCGCTTATCAGATCGAGGTCAGGAATGGCGATGCCGCGGAGGTGGTCGAGGCCAAACACGTGATCATCGCCACCGGCTCGGTCCCGCGGCAGTTGCCGTTCGCGCCGGTGAACAACGACCGGATCGTCGACAACACCGGCGCGTTGTCGCTGCCACAGGTGCCCAAGCGCCTGGGCGTTATCGGGGCGGGCGTGGTCGGGCTGGAGATGGGCAGCGTGTGGAAGCGCCTGGGCTCGCAGGTTACCATCCTCGAGGCACTGCCGAATTTCCTGCAGGCGGCCGACGAGCAGGTAGCCAAGGAAGCGCTGCGGGTGTTTACCAAGGTGGTGGGTCTGGATATCCGTCTCGGTGTGCAAATCGGGGCGGTCAAGACCTCGAAGAAGGGTGTCGTCGTCGAATACGCCGATCCGAAGGGGGAGCAAAAGGCGGAATTCGATGTGCTCGTCGTGGCGGTCGGGCGCGCGCCGCAATCGGCAAGCCTGGGCGCGGAAACGGTCGGTCTCAAGCTCGACAGCCGCGGATTCATCGAAGTTGACGACCACTGCCGCACCAACCTGGCCAATGTTTACGCGATCGGCGACGTGGTGCGCGGTCCGATGCTCGCGCACAAGTCGTCTGAAGAGGGGGTGGCGGTTGCCGAAATGATCGCCGGCCAGTCCGGACACGTGAATCTGGAGACGGTGCCGTGGGTGATCTATACGGCGCCCGAAATCGCCTGGGTCGGCAGGACCGAGCAGGAATTGAAAGCCAAGGGCGTCGAATACCGGTCCGGCCAGTTCCCCTTCATCGTCAACGGCCGTGCCCGCGCCATCGGCGAAACAGCCGGCTTCGTGAAGGTGCTCGCGGATGCCAGGACCGACCGCATCCTCGGCGTGCACATGATCGGTCCGTACGCATCGGAACTGATCGCGGAAGCCGTAGTGGCGATGGAATTCGGCGCTGCCGCCGAAGACATCGCCCGTATCGTCCACGCGCACCCGACCTTGTCCGAGGCGCTGCACGAGGCGGCGCTGGGCGTGGACAAGCGCACGATCAATCTCTGATGTCCCCCCAGCCGGCACGGGAGACCGAGCAGGAGAGCTTTTCCCTTCTCGCCCGGCAGGTTGCCCTCGAGCACGGTTTCACCCTCGATCCCTCGCAAATCGAGGCGCTCGGGCACCTCGAACGGCTGCACGGCGAACTGGCGGAATCGGAACACTCGGGGCGTTCGTGGCGGCGCATGTTCCAGCGCCGTCGCCCGGTTCGCGGACTGTACCTGTGGGGAGGCGTGGGCCGGGGCAAGAGTTTCCTGATGGACACCTTTTTCGAGGCGCTGCCGGTCGAACGCAAGCGCCGCGTGCACTTCCACCGCTTCATGCAGCACATCCATCATCGTCTGAAGACGGTTCAGGGCGAGGAAAATCCGCTGGCGCATATCGCCGCCCAAATTGCCGCCGAATCCCGGCTGCTGTGCCTCGACGAGTTCCAGGTCTCCGACATCGGCGATGCGATGCTGATGCGCAATCTTCTCGCCGGCTTGTTCGACCAGGGCGCGGTCCTGGTGACCACCTCCAACCAGCATCCGGATGATCTCTATTCGCACGGGCTGCAGCGCAGCCAGTTCCTGCCGGCGATCGAATTGCTCAAGAGCCACCTCGACCTGCTCCAGGTGGACGGCGCTACTGACTACCGGTTGCGGGTGCTGGAGAAGGAGGGCGTCTATCACTTTCCACTTGACGCCATTGCCGAAGCCGCGATGGGACAGACTTTCGAATCGGTCGCGGGCACCGCCGGCCAGCGCGATGTCGATCTGGAAATCGAAGGACGCATCTTCAGGGCCAAACGCGTGGCTCCGGGTGTAGCCTGGTTCGAATTCGAATCCGTATGCAACGGGCCGCGCGGCCAGGCCGATTACATCGAGCTGGCAAGACGCTTCCATACCGTCTTGATTTCGAAACTGCGGCGCTTCGCGGCCGGGGACGCCGACCGGCGCAGGCGCTTTACCTGGCTGGTGGACGAGTTCTACGACCGTCGCGTCAAGCTGATCCTGTCCGCGGAGGATCGCCTGCCCGAGTTGTTCCGCGAGGCGGGCGCCGGCACGGAAACCGATCGCACCGTCAGCCGGCTCACCGAAATGCAGAGCCGCCAGTACCTGAGCGAGCCACACCTTTCGTGAAGCAAAAACACGCAACCAGAGGACAGGAAGCATGACGACAATCAAGGCCTACCGGATATGCAACGATGACGGCAAAGTCGCCGGCCGCTTCACGGACATGAGGCTGGATGAGCTCGATGCCGGCGACGTCGTCATCAAGGTCGCGTACTCGAGCGTCAACTTCAAGGACGCGCTCGCTGCCAGCGGCGCCGGCAAGATCATCCGCCGCTTCCCTTGCGTGGGCGGCGTCGACCTGTCCGGAACTGTGGTGGAATCCGCCGATGCGCGCTTCAGGAAAGGCGATGCCGTGATCGCGACCAGCTACGATATCGGGGTGGCGCACGACGGCGGTTATGCCGAGTACGCCCGCATTCCCGCCGGCTGGGTGGTGCCGATGCCCAAGGGCCTGGATCTTTTCGAAGCGATGGCGCTGGGGACTGCGGGATATACCGCCGCGCTCGCGGTCGAGCGCATGGAGCACGAGGGCCTGAAACCGGCAAACGGTCCGGTGATCGTGACCGGCGCCACCGGCGGCGTGGGCAGCATTGCGGTGGACATTCTTTCCGCATGCGGTTATCGCGTGGTCGCGCTCACCGGGAAGGAAGCGGAAAGCGATTACCTGAAGCGTATCGGCGCCGCCGAAGTCATGCTCAGGAGCAGCCTCGATCTTTCCAGGATCAAGCCGCTCGGCAAGGCCACCTGGGCCGGCGCGGTGGACAATCTCGGCGGCGACGTACTTTCCTGGATCGCCAGCACCATGCAGGTCGGCGGTACGCTGGCGAGTATCGGGCTCGCAGCGAGTCATACCTTCAACACCACGGTGATGCCGTTCATCCTGCGCGGGGTGAGCCTGCTTGGCGTGGACTCGGTGAACACGCCGATGGGACTTCGCGAGAAGATCTGGCGGCGCCTTGGGGCCGATCTCAAACCACAGCGGCTGCAAAGCATCGCCACCACGGTAAACTTCGCCGATCTGCCCGGCGTCTTCGACAAGGTGATGAAGGCGCAGGTACGCGGCCGCACCGTCGTCAAGATCGCCTGACGCCATCGCCGCGGAAGCGGGTACGGAATAGAAGGGGGAGAGATGGGGCAGCGTTATGCCGAGTTCTATCGCCGCTCGATCGCGGAACGTGAAGCGTTCTGGGCCGAACAGGCGCGCCTGATCCACTGGCATCGGCCGTTCGATCGTGTCCTCGATTACAGCCGGCCGCCGTTCGCGAAATGGTTCGTCGGCGGCCTGACCAATCTCTGCCATAACGCGCTGGACCGGCATCTGGCCACGCGCGGCGACCAGAAAGCGCTGATTTACATCTCCACGGAAACCGGCCAGGAACGCGCCTACAGTTATCGCGAGCTGCATAAGGAGGTGAACCGCTTCGCCGCGGTGCTGCAGGGTCTCGGCGCGGGGAAGGGCGATCGCGTGCTGATCTACATGCCGATGATCGCCGAAGCGATTTTCGCGATGCTGGCATGCGCGCGCATCGGTGCCATCCACTCGGTGGTGTTCGGCGGTTTCGCATCTGCGAGCCTGGCGACACGCATCGA
>CAYNFN010000083.1:0-13042 GCA_964396485.1 uncultured Alcaligenaceae bacterium | reverse complement strand
ATGTGCGGGCGGTGCTGTCGCGCCTGCGGGATTTTTCGGAGCGGGTGCGGAGCGGCATTGCCCGGGGCTACACCGGCCTGCCTTTTACCGACGTGGTCAATATCGGCATCGGTGGCTCGGATCTGGGCCCGCTGATGGTCTGTTCGGCGCTTCGCCCCTATTGCTCGCCCGACCTGCGCGTTCATTTCGTATCCAATGTGGACGGCGCCCACCTGGCTGCGACGCTCTCCGGCCTGGACGCCGAAACTACCCTGTTCGTGGTCTCATCGAAGACCTTTACCACACAGGAAACCCTTACCAACGCGCGGTCAGCGCGTGAGTGGCTGCTTACTCAAATGCATTCTTCCGGGGCCACTGAGGCTGCCGTCCAGCAGCATTTCGCAGCGGTCTCCACCAACCTTGAAGCCACCTCAAAATTTGGCATCGTCCCGGAGCGGGTGTTCGGATTCTGGGACTGGGTAGGGGGCCGCTATTCGCTATGGTCGGCCATCGGCCTGCCGATCGCGCTGGCGGTCGGTTTCGACCGCTTCGACGAACTGCTCGCCGGCGCCTACGAAATGGACGGGCACTTCCGCACGGCACCATTGGAGCGGAACATGCCGGCAATCGCAGCGCTCACCGGCCTCTGGCATATCAGTTTCCTCGGCCACCCGACCCATGCGGTGTTGCCCTATGCCCAGGACCTCGCGCACTTCCCGGCCTACTTGCAACAGCTCGACATGGAGAGCAATGGCAAGCGCGTTGACCGCTCGGGAGCGGCGGCCGAGTACGCCACCGGCCCGGTGATCTGGGGCGCACCCGGCACCAACGGCCAGCACGCCTTCTTCCAGCACCTGCACCAGGGCACGCAGGTCACGCCTGCCGATTTCATCGTCGCGGCAAACGGTGCAGACCGTCTGCCGGAGCATCACGACATCCTGCTGGCCAACTGCATCGCCCAGAGCGAGGCGCTGCTGCGGGGAAAGAATGCCGGTGAAGTCCGCGCCGAACTCAAGGCGCGTGGCATCGAGGGCAACGAAGCCGAACGCCTGGTTCCGCATCGCACTTTCCCTGGCAACCGTCCCAGCAATACCATCGTGCTGCATCATCTGGATCCACGCTCATTGGGCGCGCTGATTGCGCTTTACGAACACAAGGTGTTCACGCAAGGCGCGATCTGGAACATCAATTCATTCGATCAGTGGGGCGTGGAACTCGGCAAGCAGCTCGCCAACGGCGTGCTCGAAGACCTGAAAGCAGGGAAAGCCCGCAGTGGGCACGATGCCTCTACCGCGCAGCTTATCGGTTACGTACTCGGAAACAAGGAGGACAAATGAACGACGAAAATTTCAACATGAGCATCCGCAAGTTCCTGAAGATTACCGGCGTCGGCTCGCAGCGCGAGATCGAGCAGGCGGTGTCGAAGGCACTGGCCGCAGGAAAATTGAAGGGCAACGAGAAATTGCCGGCAACGATCAAGCTCACCATTCCCGCGATCGGGCTGAACGTCGACTTCGACGGTGAAATCACGCTGGAATGACAAAGGCCGTGAATGTCGTGAATATCGTGAATGTCGTTACTCGTGAAAGTCGGAATGCCGAATAGCGGCCAGTACGGCAAAGTCTTTATTCTGAGCTAGGGTTTAGAGTCCGGTTCCCGAAGTTGCAGTTGTAATATTCACGGCATTCACGACATTCACGATATTCACGGCATTCACGGCATTCACGGCATTCACGGCATTCACGGCATTCACGACATTCACGATATTCACGGCTTCTACAGATTCAGCCAATTTTTTTTGTAGTACTTGAGTTCCTCGATCGATTCGTAGATGTCGGCCAGCGCTTCGTGCTTGCCGTGCTTGGTCAGGCCCGTCATGATTGCCGGCTTCCAGCGTTTCGCCAGCTCCTTCAGGGTGGAAACATCCAGGTTACGGTAGTGGAAGAAAGCCTCGAGCCGGGGCATGTACCGGGCGAGGAAGCGGCGGTCCTGGCAGATCGAATTGCCGCACATCGGCGAAGTGTTCTCGGGCAGGTACTGCACAAGGAAGGCGATCAGTTCGGCCTCCACTTCGGCCTCGCTTTGCTTCGCCGCCTTCACTTTTTCGATCAATCCGGTTTTCCTGTGCGTCGACTTGTTCCATGAATCCATGCGATCGAGCACCTCATCCGGTTGGTGCACGATCTTCACCGGCGACTCGGCAACAGTGACGAGTTGCGAGTCGGTGACGACGATCGCCACCTCCAGGACGCGGTCGGCGTCAGGGTTCAGGCCGCTCATTTCCATGTCGATCCAGATCAAATAACTGGGATCCTGTGCCATAATCCTCGCTAAGTTTTTCCTGAATTCTGCCGACGATATTTTGTCATAGCTTGCACCGAATCCCTAATCGAAAGCCGCAATGTCCACTTTCTCCGTTCTGTTTCTCGCCGCATTGTTGATTGCCACCGGCATGCGCCTGTGGCTGGCAACGCGCCACGTCCGGCATATGCAGGCGCACCGCAATGCGGTTCCCGCCGCCTTTGCCCAGGAAATCAGCCTCGAAGCGCACCAGAAAGCCGCAGACTACAGCAGCGCCAAGACCCGGTTGAACATCGCCGCGATCGTCTTCGAGGCCGCGGTTCTGCTGGCGCTCACCTTCGGCGGCGGGTTGCAGGCAATCGACGATCTGGCCGTCTCGTTTTTTCCCGAGGGCATCGCGCGTGGAGTCGTGTTCGTCGCGATCCTGGCGGTGATCATGTCGGTGATCGAGCTGCCGTTCGGACTGTACCGGACTTTCGGCATCGAGAGCCGCTTCGGCTTCAACAAGATGACGCTTGCCATGTTCTTCGGCGATCTGGCGAAGCACGCCGCGATCGGGGTGGTCCTCGGCCTGCCGCTGCTGTTCGCGGTGCTGTGGCTGATGGCGGAGATGGGCGACGAGTGGTGGCTGTACGTCTGGTTCGTGTGGGTAGTGTTCAACACGCTGGTGCTGGCGCTCTATCCGACTTTCATCGCGCCGCTGTTCAACAAGTTTGCGCCGATGCAGGATGGCGAGATGAAGCAACGCATCGAAAACCTGATCAGCCGTTGCGGATTCACCTCCAAGGGCCTGTTCGTCATGGACGGCAGCAAGCGCAGCAGCCACGGCAACGCCTACTTCACCGGCTTCGGCAAGTCCAAGCGCATCGTGTTCTTCGACACACTCCTGTCGCGGCTGGAGGTTCCCGAGATCGAAGCGGTGCTCGCGCACGAGCTCGGCCACTTCCGCCGCCGGCACGTGTTCAAGCGCATGGCGTGGACTTTCGCAGTGAGCCTCGCCTTCCTGTGGCTGCTCGGCACGCTCAAGGACCAGGCATGGTTCTACCAGGGGCTTAATGTCGCCTACCCGGCCACCGACGCAATGGCGCTGACGCTGTTCTTCGTGGTGGTGCCGGTGTTCACTTTCCTGTTGCAACCGTTGCTGGCGATGTACTCGCGCAAGCACGAGTTCGAGGCGGATGAATACGCGGCGCAGTTCACGCCCGCACGCGACCTGATCCGCGCGCTGGTGAAACTATACAAGGACAACGCCTCGACGCTTACCCCGGACCCGCTGCATTCGGTGTTCTACGACTCGCACCCTCCGGCCTCGACTCGCATCGCCCGGCTCGAACAACTGCCAAAGGCGTAACTTACGACAACGAACCACGGAGGACACGGAGGACACGGAGGAAACCAAAAACGAGGAAAAACGAATGGGGGATAGAAGCGAAGTGAACGTACGTGATCCTCTGCCGCCAATTTCGACTTTGCTGGAGCATCCGCCAATTGGAGCTTTTTACCCTCGTTCGCTTTTTTTGTGCTCTTGCTCTTCCTCTGTGTCCTCCGTGTCCTCCGTGTTTCATTTTTTGATCGGGGAGTGAAAGTATGAGTGAGATATCGGAAGGACTGGTAAGAAAGAAGTGCAAGCCCTGTGAAGGCGGGGTGGCGCCGATGACGGAAACCCAGATCGGGCACATGCTCAAGGGCCTGTCCGGCTGGGAATACAGGAACGGGATGGTCCAGAAGACGTTCAAATTCAAGAATTACTACGAGACCATGGCATTCGTGAACGCCACCGCGTGGATCTCGCATCGCGAGGATCATCATCCCGACATTGCCGTCGGCTACAGCCAGGCGACCGTCGCCTACATGACGCACGCGATCAAGGGAATATCCGAGAACGACTTTATCTGCGCAGCCAAGTTAGATGCGCTGTTCGACCTTTAGCCCTTCACCGCAAATACCCTACGTGCGTAGCACGTCGGAGTACCCTTTTAGGCGTGAAGGCGCAAAAGGAACGCAGAGAACAACAAAAAGGCTTGAAGTGAAAACCCAGCGTTGGTATGCGATCGTACATACGCGTGAGCATTGCCACATTTTCTATCAATTACTTTCTATTCCTTTGCGCGCTTTGCTTTGCGCCTTTGCGCCTCTGCGGTTAACGCTGGCCTTGAATAAGCGTTGAGCGCGAAGCCAAGTCTGCATCACGGCATGGTCGTCGGGAATTTCGGCCGGCAATATCTTGTCGAGCTTGAAAATTCCGAAATCTTGACGTGCGTTCCGCGCGGCAAGCGCAGCACGCTGGCCTGCGGCGACCGCGTGGAGATCGTGCGCACTGCGCCCGGCCAGGGCGTGGTCGAGGCCGTGGACCCGCGGTCCACGCTGCTGTACCGTTCCGACCAGTTCCGCCAGAAGCTGGTCGCCGCGAACGTCACCCAGATCGTCATCGTCCTGGCGTTCGTCCCGAGTTTCTACGAGGAATTGCTGAATCGCTGCCTGGTGGCAGCCGAACACCAGCGGCTTTCCTGTCTGATCGTTCTGAACAAATTCGACCTGGCGAACGAGGACTCCACCGCTTTAGACCGGCTCAGGCTTTACACCGATCTCGGTTATCGCGTGACGCCGCTGTCGGCCAAACGCGATGTGTCGCCGCTTCGCCCTGCGCTCGAGGGGCACACGAGCGTGCTGATTGGGCAGTCGGGCATGGGCAAGTCCACGATCATCAACGCGTTGATTCCCGGAACCGGCGCAGCGACCTCGGACGTTTCCGCCGCGCTGGACTCCGGAAGACATACCACCACGCATGCGCGCCTCTATCACCTCGACGCGAAGTCGCACCTGATCGATTCTCCGGGGATGCAGGAGTTCGGGCTCCATCACCTGACGGAGCAGGACGTTGCCGGAGCGTTCCGCGAGTTCCGGCCGCTCACCGGATGCTGCCGCTTCCGCAACTGCCGGCATCTGGTGGAGCCGGGCTGTGCCATCGCTCAAGCGGTGGAGGAAGGAAAGGTCACTATGCGGCGGCTGGACGCCTACCGCAAGCTGGCAAAAGAGATCGAGTCAGGCAAGAGATTCTGAGGCGGCAACACTAGCCGCCGACCCAGCGCGCAACGGTAACCAGCCCGATGACAAGCAGCCATATCACCAGCGCGCGCCAGATCATTCCCACCGCGCTGGTCATGGTGTTCACATCGGCTTCGTCGCCGAGTCCGAGCTCAGGACGGAAGCTCACGGTGCCGTGGTGGTGCAAAGTTTCCCCGAGCCGCACGCCGAGCGCCCCGGCACCGCTTGCCAGCACCACGCCCTGTTCCGGATGCATCCATGCGGTGGCCTGCGTACGCCAGCAGTGTACCGCGTCCTCGAAATCCCCGGCTATCGCAAAGCTCATTGCGGTCAGCCGCACCGGGATCCAGTCGATGTAGTGGAACACTTTGCGCGCAAATTGTCTGAACTCGCCGTAGTCCTCCTCGGATCGGCTTCCCCATTTCTGTTCCAGCAGGCCGGCCAGCCGGTACAGCACGGCACCACTCGGCCCGGGCAGGATGAGGAACCAGAAGATCACGCCGAAGACGTGCCGATGTGCCCCGATCAGGCCTTCCTCGATGGCGACCTTGGCGATCTCCGTGCCGTTATATTCGGTTGCCGATTCGCCGCGCCACTCGGCGAGAAGTTGGCGCGCCTTGTCCAGATCGCCGACCCGCAGCGCCTCGACGATCCCGGTGAACGCGTGGCTGAACTGGCGGAAGCCCATCGTCAGATAGAGCACCGCGACGTTCCATGCCCAGCCCAAGACGACATTAATTTCGCGCAGGAAATGGTAAACGGCGATGCAGACGATCACCCACGGCAGCACCGCCAGGCACCAGGCGATTACGCCCTGGCGCTGTTCGCCGGCGTTGAAATGGCTGCCCACCGAGTTCACATAGCGCGTGAACCAGCGGTACACCGTGCAGCGCGGGTTGAGCGGCCAGACCTGCTCGATCAACAGCGCGGCAATGAGGGACAAGAACGACATGGCGAAATATTAACATCCCGACTCACCCCGACGCGCGGACACGTTAGTGATGAAATCACCCGTTTGCGGGTAGCGCGTCTAGGCATCGCTTCCCGCCCCCGCCCCAACCCCCATTCGCCGAGTCAGCGATGCCCTCTACCCCTGCCTCTCCCGCTAAGGGGAGAGGGAACTCTGAGGCGCCAGAGCAAAACGGACGACCACCTGGTCGCCCGTTTGCTTTTAGGGATTGGAGGCTCCCTCTCCCCTGGCGGGAGAGGGTTGGGGAGAGGGGGGGGTCGTTGTGCCTACGAACTTCAGTATCTCGTCCTTTTTCACCATCGTGTCCTTGTATCCCAGGGCGATCAGCGCGCGGCAATACGCCGGCTCGAACAGCAGGTAACTAGTCAGCGTCGCGCCGCCGGTCCTGGTCGCGCCCAGCCCGCGCAACAGGAATCGGATCGAACGGGGCAGTTCGTGCGTATAGCGCGCGGCCATCCTGTCTATTTCCGCGCTCGGGGAAATGACCAGCACGTCAATTTCGCGTAGCTGCACGTCGTGCCTGGATCGGACTTCCGGAGAAATCAGCCGTATCGTCCGGTTGATGCGCTGCAGGCGCTCGATGTCCACTTCGAGGCTGTCGAGAAAAATGCTGTTGAGGGCATGGCCGGCGATCTGTGCCAGCGACGGATAGGCGATGGTCTTGATGCGTTCCGTCGCATTGCCTGGCTGCCGGCTAGCACCGATGACGATGACCCGGTCCGCGCCCAGGTGCAGCGCCGGGCTGATCGGCGCAATCTGGCGCATGCTGCCGTCGCCGAAAAACTCGCGGCGCAAAGGCACGGCCGGAAAAATGAACGGCAGTGCGCTCGAGGCCATGAGATGGTCGATGTCGATCATCTCCGGCACGCCGATCCGGCGTGCCCTGTGCCAACCCGCCAGCCCGGGCACGCCCTGGAAGAAAGTTACCGACTCGCCGGAGGTATATCCCGATGTCGTGACCGAAAGCGCGTACAGCGCGCCGGCCTCGATGCTCCTGCGGATGGCGGGAAAGTCCAGGTGGCGGCGCAGCAGTTGCGCAAGCGGCGCGTTGTCCAGCAACGAGGTCGGATTGTTCTTGCCCAGACCGCCGAGCAGCAGCGCGGCAAGCCACTTGCTTCCGGTACCGATGACACCCGCAACGTCGGAGCGATAGACCTGTTCGACGTGAAAATACTTCCAGACCAGCACCAGCCGGCGCACGGCCCGGTGGAAATCGGCGGCACCGGCGGCCATCGCCGCTGCATTGATCGCGCCAGCGGAAGTACCGCAGATGATCTGAAACGGATTGGGTGCGCCGCGCGGCAACATGTGCGACACCGCGCGCAGGAATCCCACCTGGTAAGCAGCTCGCGCGCCGCCGCCGGTCAGGATTAGACCGATCTTGGGTTTCGCGCCGGATGTGGAATCGACCATGTGGATGCGGCCGGCTGGCTGCCGGTTCGTCATGCTCCTGCCGCTACCGCTCCTGCTTCTTCGCCTCGTTGCGCGCCGCTTCGACCGTGGGACGGACCAGCTCGAGCGCGTCGCGCAGCGAGTCCTCGGAGAGTTGGTTTAGCGCATGCGCGAGGATATCCGCAACCGCGTAGGTACTCTCGGGAAGAGACTCGCTGTCGAGATTGGCAACAAATACCGCCGCCGCGCCGGTGGCGCGCAAGAGGCTTTGCCGTTCGTTCATGAGCATTTCTATCTCGGAGCGCAGCATCTGGATTTCCTGCGCGTGGTGGTCGCTGGTCATGGCACTCTCCCCTTTACGTTAACTCCATGATGCCACAAGACTTTTCGGAGGGCCAGAAATCGCTGCGGGATAACTCGTGGGCGCTTGCGCGCAGGACGCTATGAACGGCCGGGACACATAGTCATGCGCGACCGGGACGGCTTGCTTGCTGACGTTGATCGGACTTCCGCTGCTTGCCGTATTGTTCGGCCTGCTGATCGTGGCCTGCTTGACACTCGCGCACAGCCACCTTCTGCTCGCGACCGGAACACTGTGGATTGCTTATGAAGTCTACGAGGATCTGATGCAGATTCGCGTATTGTGCAACGGCGAATGCAACATCCGCGTGGATTCACTGCTGATTTATCCGATTCTGTCGGCGCTGACTCCGGCTTCGCTGATGCGGCTCACGATCGTGCTTTGGCGACGGCACAAGCGCGGCTTCGACTGAAGCGAAGCGGGCCGTCGCAAAAAGCAGGCGGCGCCGGATCAATGTCCTGGAATGACGATCTCGATATGATCGCGGCTCACGTTGAGAAACGACGTGTTCATGACATGCCGGCCCGCGATCTCCCAGACTTCCGCGTCGGTGACGGCGATGAATTCTTTCGACTCGACCAGATAGTCCGTTACCCGCGCTCCCAGCGTCAATTCGATGTGCCCCTTGATCCGGTAGGTTCCGGTCAGGATGGTCACCTTGGTCTTGCCATCGTCAGCCATAGACATCCTCCTCGGTAAGTCTGCAGTTTACGGTCACGGTACCGGACTTGAGCCTGGAATGTTTACGCAAGTATGCCCGTTTGGCAACGCCGGCTGTTGCCCGTCCGCATTCGTCTACAATCCGCATGTCTTACGAGACTCCGAAAATTGTCATGTTGCGACAAACATCATTCCTCCTTCTCCTCGCCTTATTGCCGCTCGCCGCGCAAGCCTACGAACCCGGCGAGGCGGACGGCGCCAACGCAAGCTGGTTCACTTTCGCCTGGCCGCTGGGTGAAAGCGCGCTCAAGCCCCGCGGCGCCAGCACGCGCGGCGCCCCGGTCGTTCTCGACACCGCGCCCGGCGAAGCCTGGAGGCGGCTGCGCGAGCCCGGCCTGAGCGCGCCGGAGCGCGACCGCCGCGCGAGCCTGGCGATGGTCGGCCCGTATCGTGTCAGTTTCGATTTCCTGGAAGTGCTGCGATTCGATCCCGCCTTGAAGCCGGACGCGCCCTATCAGAGCTGGGGCACCGAATACGTCTTCGTATCCGAGGACCGCGACGACTTCATCGCCCTGCAGCACATCCTGGTGATGCGGGTGCAAATGGAAGACGGCAGCACCAGCAAGCCGATCGTCGTGCGCCACTGGCGCCAGGAATGGCGTTACCAGTCCGACGCGCTGCTGGCCTACGAAGGTGCCAATACCTGGGCGCGACGGCCGGTGCCCGCGCAGCAGCGCGAAGGCGCCTGGGTGCAGAGCGTGTACCAGGTCGACGATTCCCCGCGCTACGCGGCGCGCGGACGCTGGCAGCACAACGACAGCTATTCCACCTGGATCAGCGACGAGACTTGGCGGCCGCTACCGCGCCGCGAGTGGAGCGTGCGCGAGGACTATCAGGTGCTGGTGGGGACCAACCGCCACACCATCACGCCGGACGGCTGGGTGCAGGAGGAGAACAACCTCAAGCTCGCGCTGGACAACAGCGGCAAGGCGCGTGCCGAAATGCCGTACCTGGCGCGCGAATACGGATTCGCGCGCTATCAGCGCATCAGGGATTATGACTTCAGCGCAGGAGAGAACTACTTCACCCGCACGGATCCTTTCTGGGTCGAAGTGCGCGCCGCCTGGCGCGATATCGCGAAGCGCGAGACGCGCTTCACGCTCAAGGCGCCGGTCGACCAGGGCCGCCTTTTCGAGCCGTTTTTCGAGTACGCGCAGAACCTTGCGGACGGCAAGCGCTTCGATCGCGCCGACGCGCGTGCCTTCATCGACCGTACGCTGCGCGACAGCTATTTAGGGAAGCTCTGACCAGGTTCCACGTGCGCGACCGAGGCGATTCGGGTCGAGGGCAAGATGGCGAGGACGCCGTGTAGCCGGCCTACATAAGGAGGAGCCGACGCAGACATCGGCCCGAATCGCCCGGTCCCTCGAAAGAGTCGGAATGTTAGTGGGTTGTGCCAGGTGCGGCGCCTGCGTTGTTACGCTCCTTGCTGGGGCTTCAGCCGCAACTGCGGAGCGATGCCTAGCAGTCATCCGCACCTGGCGCAACGCGCGTCGCGGAACTTGATCAGAGCTTCCCTAGCCAGGCCCAGGGACTGAATCGTTGCGTCAGGGTTTTGCAGTTTTTTCTTAGCTCCTTCTCCGCGCGTCGCGGGGAGAAGGCAGGGGATGAGGTGCTCCGGCCGCGGCCATGGTGCCGCTGATCGGGCCGGGAGGTCTGGACTTGGCGGTCTTGCGGGTGCATGCTCTTGGCCGTCCGGCGACGGGCCGCTGGCCTATGACGACGCCATCAATGCGGGGCGTGAAGTTGACTGCGCAGTGCTGCCGGGCGGGAGACAACAGACAAATCCAACAACAGTAAGGGGAAAAAACATGAGTGCTGCCGGATCTGCTGCAAACCCGCGCTGGTGGGTGCCGGGCGATTGGAACGGGTTCTTCGGTCTTTTCACCAACGTTCTGCTCAATGTCATCGTCCTGACCACGCTGTGCCTTTACGTGGTGCAACTTCCGCCCGACACGGTCTTCGGGCGCGTGCTACCGGCGCTAGGCATCGCGCTACCCATCGGCAACCTGTTCTACGCCTACCTCGCTTGGCAACTGGCGAAGAAGGAGGGCCGCTCCAATGTCACGGCGATGCCTTACGGGCCGAGCGTTCCGCACATGTTCATCGTGGTGCTGGTGGTCATGTTGCCGACCTACCTCGCCACCAAGGACGCGATGCTTGCCTATGCGGCGGGGCTGGCATGGGCCTTCATCATCGGCGTGATCGTTCTGCTGGGCTGCCTCGTCGGGCCGTGGATTCGCAAGATGACGCCGCGCGCGGCGATGCTCGGCACGCTCGCCGGCATCTCCATCGCCTTCATCTCGATGCGCCCGGCATTCCAGATGTGGGAAGTGCCATGGATCGGCTTCATCTGTTTCGCCATCGTACTGATCGCGTGGACCGCGAACATCCGCCTTCCCGGCGGAATTCCGGGCGGGCTCGCGGCGGTGATCGTCGGCGCTGCGATCGGCTGGCTCGCGGCCGCGTTCGGCTGGAGCGACTACATGAAGGGCGCCGAAGTCGGCAAGGCTTTCGAGCATTTCGGCCTGCACCTGCCGTGGTTTTCCGCCGACGTGTTCCGCGGCCTGGCGGGAATCGCGCCACTGCTGGCCACAGCCATTCCGCTGGGGATCTACAACTTTACCGAGGCGATGAACAATGTGGAGAGCGCATCCGCGGCAGGGGACAACTACAACCTGCGCAAGATCCTCGCCGCGGACGGCATCGGGGCGATCGTGGGTTCGATGCTGGGAAGCCCGTTCCCGCCGGCGGTCTATATCGGCCATCCGGGCTGGAAATCGGTAGGCGGCCGCATCGGCTACTCGCTCGCCACCGGTGTGGCGATTGCGCTGGTGTGTTTCCTCGGCCTCACCGCACTGCTGCTCCATCTCATCCCGCTGGTGGCGATCCTGCCGATCTTGCTGTACATCGGCCTGGTGATCGGCGCGCAGGCGTTTCAGGCGAGCCCTTCCAACCATGCGCCGGCGGTGGTGCTGGCGATCATCCCGAACATTGCCGAGTGGGCCAAGATCAACATGGACGGCGCGCTGCAGGTGGCAGGTAGCAGCGCCGACAAAGTCGGCTTTGCCGCGCTGGCGCAGGTCGGCGTTGTCTACCAGGGGATGGCGGTGCTCGGCAGCGGGTCGGTGCTTGCGGGCATGGTGCTGGGGGCGATGGCCGCCTTCATCATCGACCGTAAGCTCATCCACGCCGCAGCGACGGCATGCATCGGCGCGGCACTGGCCTACGTCGGCCTGATACACGGGCCGGCTTTGGGCTGGGCGGTCTCGCCGCTGGTGTCGCTCGGTTACGTGATGTTCGGCGGGCTCTGTCTGGCGATGTCGCGCCAGACCTCGGCCGCGCCGGGTTGACGGTTGGTAAGGCGCAGGCCCACGCGGCCGTCTCATGAGGCCGCACCCGTATCCTCGCGCGGGTGCCCAAGTTTCGGCGCGCAGTCAACACACGACTGCGCGCCGAAGCTTACCCGCTGTGCGAGGACTTCGGCCAAATCGACAACCACGCGGCCCTGCGTCTCGGGCGCGCGTTGGCATGCCATTCTGGAAGCAGTCTGTTGAAGCTTTACAGGTAGCGGCTCAGGCGGGCACGATGTGCGTGCCTGTGGCGCCGGATAACGCGCGCCCGAGATTGGGCGGGTTGGTAATCAGTGCGCGCGTGCCGCCGCCCTCCAGAAATGAAATGATCGCCTCGATCTTCGGGCCCATGCTTCCTTTCGGAAACTGGCCTTCAACAAGATACTTGCGCGCCTCCGCCAGCGTGATGCGTTCGAGCCAGCGTTGCGTGGGTTTGCCGAAGTCGACCGCCACTTTCTCCACGCCGGTGGACACTACGAACAGTTCCGCGCCGAGGTCTCGTGCCAGAAGGCTGGAGGCGAAGTCCTTGTCGATCACCGCCTCGAGCCCCTGCAGGTCGCCCTGCGCATCACGCAGCACGGGAATGCCGCCGCCGCCGCAGGCAATCACGATGGTGTCCAGATCGATCAGCGCCTCGATGATGTCGCGCTCGATGATCTTTTGCGGCTTGGGCGAGGCCACCACGCGCCGCCAGCCCCGGCCGGCGTCCTCCTTCACGACCCAGCCGAAATCGTTCGCCAGGGAGTTGGCCACGTCCTCGGTCATGTGCGCGCCGATCGGCTTGGTCGGATTGCGGAACGCGGGATCGGTCGGATCTACCAGCACCTGGGTAACCACGGCCACCACTTTGCGCTTGAGCTTACGGCGCTGGAACTCGTTATAGAGTGCGCGTTGGAACATGTAGCCGATCGCGCCCTGCGT
>CAYNFN010000082.1:0-24268 GCA_964396485.1 uncultured Alcaligenaceae bacterium | reverse complement strand
AGCCCCTCTGGCCCGCGCCGGTTTCGGTGGCGATCGTCCTGATCCCCGCCTCGCGGTTGTAGAACTCCTGCGCTACTGCGGTGTTCGGCTTGTGCGGTCCGGCCGGGCTCACGCCCTCATACTTGTAGTAGATCTTCGCCGGGGTATCGAGGACCTTCTCCAGTTGGCGGGCGCGGTATAGCGGGCTCGGCCGCCACTGCTTATAGATTTCCCGCACCGGGCCGGGAATCTCGATGTCGCGATCGGCCGAGACCTCCTGCATGATCAGCGCCATCGGAAAAAGCGGCGCCAGATCATCCGGGCCGAGCGGCTTGAGCGTGCCCGGGTGCAGCGGCGGCGGGGGCGGCGACGGAAGGTCCGCCATGACGTTGTACCAGGTCTTTGGAATCTGCTCTTCGGAGAGCAGGTACTTGATTGAGTCCGCCATGATTTCTCTCCCCATGAACGTTTTTAGTGGGCTGACTGGGGCAGATTAGCAGAACGCGACGCCAGGACCAAAACGCCGTGCCGGCGCAGGTTAAAGCGCTACAGGGAAAATTGAGGGGCCGACCCGGACTTCAGAGCTGAGTAATTCTGCAATGTCCCCCGCGTCGAACGCTTTTCGGAGCTTCCTTTCAGCCCCTTGAACCGGTCCTCCGACGGCGCTCCGCGATCGGTACCACGTTGTCCTTGCGGCGATCGGCCAAGCCGGCGCGTTTTATCAAGTCATTCCAGGACGATTCGCCGTGATCGGACTTGAACGTGACGTATAGCGCCACGTGCTCAGGATAGGCCTCCTTCGAACCCAGGCGTGGCAGGTGGCGGCTGGGGGAATTGCTCACGAAGGCCTGCCGGTCGGCTTCCCAGGCATGCAGTATCGTGTGCCACAACGAGCGTTCGAACGGATCGTCTTCCTCCTCGAACCCGTACTGCCACTTCAGGAAAGAGATCTCGACCGGTGACAGGTCCTTGCTGCGGAACTGGATGTTCATATCTTCTTGGCCTTCTTTTGGGTGCTGACGGCTATGACAGCCAATAATAGAGGGAGTTTGCGGCCAAGCCAACCAGCATGGGAACCCTTGATGAGTCCTGAGCGAAAAACCAGGGTTACGGTGCGATGGCCCGGGACTGTGAAAGACCTGGGACCGGGACCACGGAGCATAGGGAAGCTCTGCATAAGTCCCGCATGCGCGACCGAGGCGATTCGGGTCGCACGGCCCGGCTTGGCGACGCACCTGCACGCGTTCGACCTGTTTTTCCCTGAGCATTCTTGCGGCTGATGCGTGTCCCGTAACGGCGCGGGGATGTCGCGTAAGCTCCATCCTCTGCATTTTTTGGTGCCCCTTCCGCGGAAAGGGATTAGCCGGACATGACGTTTGACTGTTGCTCCCGTTCAGGCCGTCGCCTACACTGCCGGTGTCGCTTACATCGAAAGGGGGAGCAGGTAATGAAGAACCCGCTGGATTTGCTCTGGGGGACGGTGATCGCCGGACTGGTCCTCACTGTCATCCTGTATTACGTCGTCAAGTCTCTGATCGGGGGTTGAGCCATGGAAATGCTTCCGGGAATTTATCGCTGGATCCACGTCCTGGCCGGTGTCATGTGGATCGGTCTGCTTTACTACTTCAACTTCGTTCAAGTGGCGGCATTGAAGGCCGCGCAAGCCGACAGTACCGCAGCCGGAATCACCAAGCACGTCGCTCCGCGCGCATTGCTGTACTTCCGCTGGGCCGCGGTGGTGACCTGGCTGGCCGGCGCGGCCCTGCTCGGTGCCAACTTCGTTCCCGCGTTCACCTTCCAGGCCGGTTGGGAGAATATCGGCATGGGTGCGTGGCTCGGCACTATCATGCTGATCAACGTGTGGGCGCTGATCTGGCCGAACCAGAAAAAGATTCTCGGCCTGGTGCAGGCAAGCGACGAGGCAAAGAACAAGGCGCGCCGCATCGCCTTCCTGACCTCGCGGGTCAATACCATGCTGTCGATTCCGATGCTGTTTTTCATGGTGGCGCAGTCGCACATCGGCATGTAAAGACCGCCGTGTATGCCATGACAACGCCCGGGCCCGTGCCCGGGCGTTTTTCATTGCGGCTGCGGCAGGCGTTGCAGGCCTTCGACGCGGTCGCCGGATTTGATGCCGCGTTTGCTGAACCAGCCGCGGCTCATCTCCAGTGCGTACGCCGCCTCGCCGGCCGAGGCGTGCGTTTGCTCGGAGAACGGTTCCATGTCCTCGATGTTGAGAATGCGGCCGTTGCGATCGATGAATGCGACCGACAGCGGAATCCGGGTGTTCTTCATCCACATGGCGTTGACGCCGGCTTCCCGGTAACTGAACACCATGCCGCTGTTGTCGCCGAGTCTGTCGCGAAACATCAGTCCCCGGCGCCGGCCATCTTCAGTGTTGGCGACTTCGGCGCGGATTTCGTGATTCTTGATCCGCAGCGGATAGGTCAGGAGCGGATCGGCCGGCGTGGTTCCAGTGAAACCGATGAATACGGCGATCAGTACTGCGGGATACAGCGAGCATCTCACGGAATTCATCGCGATTTCGACAGGTGAAGCAATGTGGGTGCACATGGAAGTCGAGTTTGACCGTTCATGCAGGAGTCCGTCCAGTCCAATGGGCCGCCGCGGCATGACGATGCCGCGCCTGCACAGGGCGCGATTGCGGACGGATGACGGCCTGCCGCAGAGCGCGTCGCGGTCTGCGGACGCGCTTGCAGCGGCAAGAACGCCCTTGCCGCCGAACAACATTCGCGTGCCAGCTTGTGCCCCAGGAAGGCGCAATACAAGAACGATGTTTGTGCGGCGCAAAAAAAAGCGGAAACCCAGTCCCGTCGCGGCTTCCGGGCAGAAATGTGTTGACAACACCCAGGGCTTGCTCGTATTTTTGTACTGCTGTGGAGCTTGTCTGAATTCTTCAGGTTTCCAAGGTTGGTTCAGCCTTGCTTTGCGCAACCAAGTAGTAAATCAAAACCAATGCGTGGCGCCGCGTTTCACACTTGGGTGCTACGCACTTCTTCGGGAGGTTTTCAATAAAATGGTAAAGCAATCGTTGCACTTCAAACGTGCTGCGATATCCCTCGCCGCAATCGCGGCGTTCGGTGCTTCTGGGGTTGTCTTCGCACAGGGTCTGGATAGTGCTGAATCAAAGCTCTACCCCAACTATGTCACGGACGACATGCTCCTCAATGCCGACAAGGATGCGCAGAACTGGCTCCATTATGGTCGTGATTACCAGACCACCCGCTACAGCCCCCTGTCCCAGATCAACAGGGACAACGTCAAGAAGCTGACTCCCGCCTGGAACCTGTCGTTTGGTGTTCTGGAAGGGCAAGACAGCCAGGCAGTCGCGGTGAACGGGATGGTCTATGTCACCACTTCCTTCAACAAGGTCATCGCGGTCGACGCCGCCACCGGCAAAACGCAGTGGAAATACGATCGCGAACTTCCGGGCGACGTGTTCCCGAAACTGTGCTGTGACGTGGTGAACCGCGGTGTGGCTGTTTACAAGAACAGGGTTTACTTGGCCACGCTCGACGCTCACATCGTTGCGCTCGACAACCAAACCGGCAAAGTGGTCTGGGACAAGAAGATGGGTGACTACACCTACGCCGAGACCTTCACCATCATGCCGATGGCGCTGCGCGACAAAATCATCTTCGGTACTGCCGGTGCCGAGTACGGCGTGCGCGGCTGGCTTGCGGCAATCGACGCCGATACCGGCGCTCCGGTGTGGAAGACCTACACCATCCCTGGACCAGGCGAGCCCGGCAACGATACTTGGGCCGGCGAATCCTGGAAGTACGGTGGCGGTTCCACCTGGATTACCGGTGCTTACGACAAGGAGACCAACACGCTGTTCTGGCCGGTTGGCAACCCTGGTCCGGACTTCGACCGTCACGTTCGCCTCGGTGACAACCTGTTCTCCAACAGCAACCTGGTGCTCGATCCGGACACCGGCAAGATCAGGAGTTATTTCAACTACACGCCCAACGATCCGTACGATTACGACGGCGTGAACGAGATGATCCTGGTCGACATCGGCGGCAAGAAGCTCTGGCTGCACGGTTCGCGCAACGGTCACCTGTACGGTATCGACCGCGTCAACACGGCGAAGACCAAGCACGGCAACGAGCACAAGTGCGTATGGGTCACGGCAATGCAACGCGTGAACTGGGTCAAAACGCCGATCAACCCGTCGAACAACTGCAAGCCGATCTACAACTATCCTGAAAAGGATGTGGTGTACGACAAGGTGACCACCGATATTGCTCCGTCTCTTGACGGTGGCAAGGAATGGCACCCGATGGCTTACAGCCACCGCACCAAGATGGTTTACGTCCCGGTGTACGACTTCGCGATGGATCTCCAGGCCAAGAAGATGGAGTGGAAGCGCGGCGAGTGGTACCTGGGCGCGAAGATCATCAACTTCAACGCGGGTGCGGGCTCCACCAAGGGCTATGACGCTGCGACCGGCAAGCTTGTCTGGCAGAAATCCATGAGCTACCCGGCTACCAGCGGCACCTTGGCGACAGGTGGCGGCCTGGTGTTCTACGGCGATCCCGAGGGCTATTTCAACGCTGTGAACGACGAAACCGGCGAACACCTGTGGTCGTTCCAGGTCGGTTCCGGAGTGCACGGCAACCCGACGTCCTATACCGGGCCGAATGGCAAGCAGTACGTTGCCATTGTGTACGGTGCGGGCGGCGGCGGCATCTGGCCCATTTTCTACGGCGAGTATTTGAAGAAAAACCAGAAGGGCGGCGGCTTGATGGTGTTTACTGTCGAGTGACTTTGAGCAGGAAGCGCCAAACCAGTAATTTGCACTGACATCAGTACTGAGGGAGGGCAAAGCAACCGCCCTCCCTTATTTTTTGTTGACAGACGGCGAAGACCGTTGCGCCCCGGCATCGGGGTAAACCGACAAAGCCTCGGAAACGTTGATGCAATGACAAAGGGGCACGACCTGACAGACTATCAAGGAGTTCAAAGTGCGTAAGTTGTTGAAACTATCAGGGCTCGCCCTGCTGTTGTTCCTGGCCGCAGTCGCGGCCCGTGCGCAGGAGGCCGATCCCGATGAAATTGCCGACACCCTCGAACGCTCCAAAGCCAAGGGCAAACTGATTGCCTGTGCCGACCCCTACAATTTCCCCTACGCGGCGCAAAACACCGACCCGCCGGGTTTCGACATCGAGATCGTTCGCGAGATTGCCAGGCGCGGCGGCATGTCGCTGGAGATGTACTGGGCCGATACGGGTACGCGCGGCGGCACGTCGAGGGCATTCCGCAATTCGATCCTGAAGAAGCGCTGTGACGTGTTTCTCGGGCTTTCCGACAGCGGCGACGATGATATGCTCATGGGGGAACTGGCCTTCACCAAACCCTACCTGGGTCTGGGCTACGTGCTGGTGGTGCAGGGCAAGGCAGAGGGCATGAAGAGTGTTTCCGAACTGAAGAAGGCAAACATCAAGGTCGGCGTTCCCATGTCCACACCGATCGACGACTACCTGTTTACCAACGGGGTACCCAGGGAATTGTTCCTGGACAACCGCCGTATCATGCAAAGCATGGCCAAGGGCGAGCTCGACGCGAGCCTGGTGTGGGCCACTGCGATTGCGGTGGCGCATCGCGAGTACCCGAACATGAAGTTCCGCATGGTCGAAGGCTACGTGCCGGAAGCCGAACAGCGCTGGAACCTGAATTTCGTGGTGCGCAAGCAGGACAAGGCGCTGATGGAGTTTATCAACGACGGCATTGCAGAACTGCTTTCCAGCGGCAGGATGAAGCAGATCGTCGAGAGCTACGGCGTGCCGTTTTACCCGCCGTTTTCGTAAGCTATTTTCAGGGAGCTTTGTTTGATATGGCCGGTTCGAAACTCAAGGCGTTTCTTGGGCAGTGGGCCGCGTTGACTGCTGTGGCGCTCGCGCTTGGACTGGGGGCCGCAGTTCAACCCGCGGCCGCACAGCACAAGGCCAATGAAAACGATATGGAAGTGCCGACGAACAACATGGAGATCGTGCAGCAGGGCAGGGCCATGTACGCGCGGCGCTGCTCGTTCTGTCACGGCAGCGATGGCCACGGCGGCAAGGGCCCGTGCCTGAACTGCGGTATCTTCAAGTTCATCGGTAACACCAACTCCGAGATTTACGCCACCATCGCCGTCGGCGTTCCCCGGTCGCTGGGAGGCACGATGGGGGCCTTCGGAACGACCCTGTCCCAGGAAGAGATTCTCAGTGTGATCACGTTCCTGCGCTGGGAGGAGAAGCGCCGCATTGCGACGGGAGAGGTTCCCGATCCGAAGTTGAACAAGGACGACGAGCTGCCGGTGTTCCCGACCACGAACTGACCGGGAGTACTGCGGCACGCGGTTGCCGTTCGCCAGAAAAGGAAAAGCCGGCGCAAGCCGGCTTTTTTCCTACGGTCGTCGCGAGCCCGGTCACTGCTTGCCGGTACTGCCGAAGCCTCCGGCTCCGCGCGCGCTATCTGCGAACTGCTCCACGATGTTGAATCCGACCTGCACCACCGGTACCACAACCAGTTGTGCGACGCGCTCCATCGGGTTGAGAGTAAAGACACTCGATCCACGATTCCACACCGAGACGAATATCTGGCCCTGATAGTCGGAATCGATCAGGCCGACCAGATTGCCGAGCACGATGCCGTGTTTGTGGCCGAGACCCGAGCGCGGCAGGACCACCGCGGCGAGTCCAGGGTCATCCAGATGGATCGCCAGGCCCGAGGGGATCAACTCGGTCCGGCCCGGGTTGAACTCGATCGGCGCGTCGATGCAGGCCCGCAGGTCGAGCCCGGCGGAGCCGGCAGTGGCGTAGACCGGAAGCGGATCGCGCAAGCGCGCGTCGAGAATCCTGACGTCGATGGTGCGCATGAAACTTTCTTGTTGTCGTGACGGAACGC
The DNA here is from genome assembly GCA_964396485.1 of uncultured Alcaligenaceae bacterium. Lineage (GTDB taxonomy): Bacteria > Pseudomonadota > Gammaproteobacteria > Burkholderiales > JACQAP01 > JACQAP01. The sequence goes on along the minus strand of CAYNFN010000082.1, from coordinate 17,374 downwards.
CTAACAGGTTATTGTTGTGCCAGGGAACGCCGAGAGTACAGAGGGAAAAACCGCAAATTTAACCACCAAGGCACCAAGGAATGCAAATGGGGACCTGGATACTTTGTCAGTTTTTCTTGGTGCCTTTGTGCATCCCTCAAGGGCACCCGTCGAGCGGGTATTGAAAAGAAGGTATCGAAAAGAATCTTGGTGGTAAGAATTGGTTCGGCCGTCGAGTTTTTCAACAGCCTGCTAAGCCGTGACGGGGGTTTTGCGTGGACGGTAAAGCTTGGCGATATGACGGATCAGGGCGCGCGCCAGCTCGAGTTTCGATGCGGGCGCCAGCCGGTGAACGCCATCGTCGTCGAACAATACCAGTTCGTTGTCGTCGGCGCCGATCGCAGCCTGTGCAAGATTCGCCGCGAGCAATGGCAGCTTCTTGCGGCGGCGCTTGGCTTCCGCGTTCTTCTCAAGATTTTCGCTCTCGGCGGCGAAGCCGACGCAGAACGGGGGATTTGAACGCCGGGCAACCGCTTCGATGATGTCCGGATTGGGCACAAGCTCCAGCGTCGGGACTCCGCCGACTTTTTTGATCTTCTGCTGTTGGCGATTGCCGACGTGATAGTCGGCTACCGCGGCGACGCCGACGAAGATGTCACAGCTATGGAGATGTGCGTTTACGGCGTCGAGCATCTGCCGCGCCGTCTCGACGCGAACCAGTTGCGCGGATGACGGTGCCTCGAGCGCTACCGGGCCCGAGATCAGCGTGACCTGTGCACCGGCCTCCAGCGCGGCGCGGGCAACGGCATAGCCCATTTTTCCCGAACTGCGGTTGGTGATGCCTCGCACCGGGTCGATTGGTTCGAAGGTCGGTCCGGCGGTGATCAGCACCTGCGTGCCGGCAAGCAGCTTGGGTTGGAACCATGCGACGATCAAGCGAGCCAGATCCACCGGTTCGAGCATTCGCCCCATCCCCGTTTCCCCGCAGGCCTGGTCGCCGGAATCGGGGCCGAGCACGACGATGCCGTCCTGATGCAGTTGCGCGATGTTGCGCCGGGTGGCGGGGTTTTCCCACATCTGCCGGTTCATCGCCGGCGCCACCATCAGCGGGCACTTGCGCGCCAGGCATAGCGTGGACAACAAGTCGTTTGCGGCGCCGTGCACCAGCTTGGCAATAAAGCCGGCAGTCGCGGGAGCGACCACGATCATATCGCGGTCGCGCGACAACTCGATATGCGGCATGCCGCTTGGCACCCGGCTGTCCCACATATCGGTGAACACCGGCTTGCCTGACAGCGCCTGCATCGTCACCGGGGTAACCAACCGGCACGCCGATTCGGTCATGATGACTTGCACGTCAGCGCCCTGGCGCTGCAGTTCGCGCACCAACTCCGCCGACTTGTAGGCGGCAATGCCGCCGGTGATCCCCAGGAGGATCCGCTTATTGCTGAGTTCGATCATTTCCATAGCCTACCGGACTTTCCGGATCGGCAGTGTAAACTGTTGTTGGCAAATACAAAAGTGCTGACGGAGCGGTAAATGGCGATCACCGACTGGCCGGAAGACGACAGACCGCGGGAGAAGATGTTGGCGAAAGGGCCGGGCGGCCTTTCCGACGCCGAACTGCTCGCGATCTTCTTGCGCACGGGAGTGAAGGGCAAGAGCGCCGTCGACCTTGCGCGCGAGCTGCTTGTCAGATTTGGCTCGCTGGGAAAATTGGTTGCAGCGAGCCGCGGAGACTTCTGTTCCGTAACCGGTCTGGGAGACGCCAAGTATGTGCAGTTGCAGGCCGCGATCGAAATGGCGCGACGCGCGCTGGCCGAGGACATGAAGGCCGGAATCAATCTCAGTTCGCCCAAGGCAGTGCGCGATTTTCTACGGCTGCAAATTCAGAATCGACCGGTGGAGGTCTTCGTGGGGCTGTTTCTCGACGCCCAGAACCGGGTCATAGAGATCGAAGAATTGTTCTCCGGTACGCTGACCCAGACCAGCGTCTTTCCCCGCGAGGTGGTGAGGCGGGCGCTGCATCACAATGCGGCCGGCGTGATCTTTGCACACAACCACCCGTCCGGCGTGGCGGAGCCCAGTCATGCAGACGAAACCCTTACCCAGGCGCTAAAGCAGGCTCTGGCTCTTGTGGATGTCCGGGTGCTCGACCATTTCATCATCGGGCGCGGCGCGGTGCTGTCCTTCGCCGAACGCGGGCTGCTCTAGCAAGGCGACTCTCTCCGGAGGTTGAGCAGGTTGCCGGAAATGTGCTATAAAGCGCGCTCCCTGAATTTAGCGGAGCTGCCCTCGGCAGCTTCACCCGGAAACAAAGCTGGAGAAGCCATCATGGCAAGAGTTTGTGAAGTCACCGGCAAGAAGCCGATGGGCGGCAACCATGTGTCCCACGCCAACAACAAGACCAAGCGCCGCTTCCTGCCCAACCTGCAGTACCGCCGCCTCTGGGTCGAGAGCGAGAACCGCTGGGTGAGTCTGCGTTTGAGCCATGCCGGCCTGCGCACCATCGACAAGAAGGGTATCGACGTGGTGCTGGCGGAAATGCGCGCCCGCGGCAATAAAATCTGAGGCAGGAGGGAAGAAAACATGCGAGAGAAGATCAAACTTGAATCGTCCGCGGGCACCGGACACTTCTACACCACCACCAAGAACAAACGCACCACGTCGGACAAATTAGAAATGAAGAAATTCGATCCGGTGGCACGCAAACACGTACTCTACAAGGAAATGAAGCTCAAGTAGCATGGCGGTCGTTGCAGGGATAAAAAAAGCCCGCTTGCGCGGGCTTTTTTTCGTCCGTCGATCCTTACGCGTAACAGCGCAGCGTCAGGGAGAACTCGCGTAACGGCGCGATGCCGCTTCTTTCAGCGCGATGGCACCAGTCCTCAAGTTGTGACAGCAACTGTTCCTTGGTCGCGGTAGAGCGTTGCCACAGCATGACCAGTTCCTGGCGCATCGTGTAAACGGTGTCGAGAACCTTGCTGGTCTTCAGCACTTCTTCCAGTTCGGCCTTCTCCTTGGCGGGCACCAGCTTGGCGTCAAGATGCAACCAGCGCTTGACGCTTTGCAGATCAATGGTATGGCCAGGTTTGCGCTCGAGAATTTTGCGCAGTTCGTCGGCGCAGGTGGCCTTCACCAGATGGGTGAAGCGCGCCAATACGTCGTAACGATGGGTGATCACCGCCTGCAGGGTCTGCAGGTCGCACCTGGCCTTGCCGGTGGCGATCTTCACGGTAGGGGCGAGTTTCTTGACCTCGGCCAGACCGACGATCTCCATGAGGCGGATGTATAGCCAGCCGATGTCGAACTCGTACCACTTGTTGGACAGCCGCGCGGATGAGGCATAGGCATGGTGATTGTTATGCAATTCCTCGCCGCCGATCAGGATGCCCCAGGGAACGATGTTGGTGCTGGCGTCTTCCACCTGGAAGTTGCGGTAGCCGTAGTAATGCCCGACACCGTTGATCACGCCTGCGGCAGTGACCGGTATCCACAGCATCTGCACTGCCCAGACCGTCAATCCGATCGGTCCAAACAGCAGGATGTTGACGATCAACATCAGCGCCACCCCGCCTTGGTCGCTGGCGGAATAGACGTTACGCTCGATCCAGTCTTCCGGGGTACCGTGTCCGTACTTGTCCAAAGTGTCCTGGTTTTTCGCTTCCTTCCGATAGAGCTCGCCGCCCTCAAGCAGAACCTTCTTGAGAGTGAGCACTTGCGGACTATGTGGATCTTCCTCGGTTTCGACCTTGGCGTGGTGCTTGCGGTGAATTGCGGTCCACCCCTTGGTGGCCATGCCGGTGGTCAGCCACAACCACAGGCGGAAAAAATGCGCGACAGCCGGGTGGAGGTCGAGTGCGCGATGCGCCGAGTGCCGGTGCAGATAGATGGTCACCGACGCAATGGTGATGTGGGTGAACACGAGCGCCACGACCATGTAACCCCACCAGGGAAGGTCGATCAGCCCGCCAGCCCAGCTGGGCAGGTCCGTAAATCTGTTCAGATTCATGCAGTTAACCCAGTATAATCATCAAGATAAGTCGGATTTTACAGCAACCCTTGCGCCCTGCAAGCGTCAATTTGTAACCTCCTGTCGGAAACAGCTGGGGAGTGAACGTACACTAGGCAGGAAAATCCGTTTAATTTCGCCGATACGCAGCGAAAATGCCGCTATTTGACCGGTTCCTGAGCTGGTAGGACACCGGTTTGAACCGTTCCGGCGATGCGGAAGTCACGCCGCGATAATGTGATCACGACAACCTGCCAGCAGATCACTTCCTGCTGCAGATCCTCGAAAAGACCGGTCAGCAGACGACAGATTTCGGACTGGTTCTTCGTCACGGTCCCCTAAGGGGCCGGGATTTTACGTCACTTTCCATTGCCGCGGCGAAACCGGGTCGAGTGCCTGAAGTGGCGCGTCCAGTCGTCCAGGTAGGCGCGCGTTAGATCATGATTTCCGCGCAACACCAGCAGATTCTCGGCGTTGCGGAACTGGGCGGCGTGGGTGAAATTGAAGCTGCCGGTGATCAGGGCCGGTGCGTCGGTGCCGGCGTCGATCACCATGACCTTGTTGTGGGCGGCCGCATGCTCCGCGTCGGTGAATACGGGTACGTCAGCTTCAACAAGCTGCGGAATTACGTTGTGATCGATGAGGTCGATCTGCTCCGGATCGGCGATGACCTGCACGTCCAAGCCGCGGCTTTTTGCACGAATAAGCGCGCCGGCAATCCCGCTGTGCGTGAAGCTGAACGCCTGTACCAGGATCTGGGACCGTGCGCCGTCTATAGCGCGCACGATCAGCCCCGCGGCATCATCGCCGGGGGTAAAGGCATACTCGATGGTGCCGGTCCCGGCAACAATGTCCGATGTTTCAAAGCCGCGTGCCGGCTGTGCCAGAACCAGCAGCACAAGCAGAAGTCCGAAAAGCCGGACTGGGCGCGTGCGCTTCATTTCGGGCGAGGACGCCGCTCCAGTACCGCAGCGAAAAAAGCGTCGGTGTCGTGCCGTTGCGGACGCAGTTCCAGAAACACGCCGCTTTCGAGCGCGATCCGTTGCTGGTCCAGAATCTCCTGGCAGCTCACCACTTGGAAGTCCGCATGAGTGTCGAGGAACTGCTCGATGACGACCTGGTTCTCCTCCGGCAGCACACTGCAGGTCGCGTAAACCAGGCGCCCGCCGGGTTTGAGCAGGGTCGCCGCGCCATTCAGGATCGCGCGCTGCTTGGCGCTGAGTTCCACCACCGCCTCCGGCGACTGGCGCCACTTGAGGTCGGGATTACGCCGCAGCGTGCCGAGTCCGCTGCAGGGCGCATCGACCAGCACTCGATCGATCTTGCCGGCGAGGCGTTTCACCTTGATGTCATTCTCCCCCTGGATCAGTTGCGGGTGCACGTTGGAAAGTCCCGAACGCTTGAGCCGCGGTTTGAGATTGTTGAGCCGCTTTTCCGAAACGTCGAGTGCATACAGGCGCCCCGCCGACTGCATCAGCGCGCCCATCATGAGGGTCTTGCCGCCCGCCCCGGCACAGAAATCCACCACCATCTCGCGCCGCTTCGGAGCAACCAGGTATCCGAGCAGCTGGCTGCCCTCGTCCTGGACCTCGACTGCCCCGCGGGTGAACGAAGGGTGGCGGTTGATCGCGGGTTTGCCGGCAAGTCGGATGCCGATCGGAGACCAGCGCGTCGGCTCGGCAGCGAGGCCGTCGGTGCGGAGTTCCTGGAGTACCTGGTCCCGATCTGCCAGTAGCGTATTGACTCGCAGGTCCAGCGGTGCGGACTGGAGCATGGCGCGGCCGAAGGCGACCGCTTCCTGCTCCGCATACTCGGCGACGAGGCGCTCGTAGAGCCAGTCGGGGAGGCTCAACCTGACTGCCGGAAGCAGCGATTCGACATCGGCGGATTTCAGCTGAACCGCCCAGTCGCGATCTTCAACCTTGAGCAGGGGTTCGAGCTGACCGAGGCTGTAGCCCTGCAGTTTGAGCAACGACCCCAACACCAGCTTGCGGGGGTTGGGGAGCGCGATCAGGCTCTCGAGCAACCGCTTGTGGCGAAGCACGGTGAAAACCGTTTCGGCGACGAATGCGCGGTCGTGGCTGCCAAGTTCGCGATTGGCGCTGAAAAAATTTCGCAGGACCGCATCGGCCGGGTGCGCAAGCGGCAGCACCAGATCCACGGCGGCAGTGGCCGCATTGATCAATGCCGCCGTGGGTTGCATCTATTGGTAAGTGACGCTGGTGACGGTGGAATCCACCACGGTGCCGCTCTTTTCGACGTAGCGAATCTTCACCGGAAGAAAGTGGCGGTCCACCGAAAGCCAGAATTCGAGGCCGCGCTTGTCATCGGCCTCGCGCACTTTCTGGAAGTGCAAAGTTTCCAGTTCGCCGAGCGCGGTCTTGAGCGTCTCTTTGCCGATGATCCGGTACTCGTAGTCGGTCAGACGCCTGCCGTCGGCGACAAATACATTCATGCTTTCCTGGTTCGACTGCGCGAATGCGAAAGTGTAGGGCAGGCTGGTCGGGTCGAAGGTATTGGCGGTCAGCGGCACGGTTTCAATCTTGTCGCCGTCGGTAAGCTTGACCTGCCCGGCATCCCAGTCGAAATCGGCGGCGCGCCTGGGCTTGCGGCTGTTGTGCTCCTCGAATCGCAGCGGCCGCAGCCCGCTGGTCGTGAGCAATCCCCGGCTCTCGCGTCGGATGTTGAGCTTGTAGAAAAGTGCGGCCACCCCAACCGTCCTGATCTCGCTGATTACGGAGTACTTCTTGCCGTCGTGCTCGAGAAAATCGCGCCCTTTGCCCAGTTGCATCGAGCCGGAAGTCACTACAAAGTCGATCTGCACCTTTTGCGGCGGCTGCGCGGCAGCGACCGGGCCTGCGATCATGAGAAGAGCAAGCAAAATGGCCTGTTTCATCGCGTTCAGGGGCAGACCAATGCGTCCGGAGTGCGGCGGCCCGCGCTCACCGTGACGCGGTTGCCTTCCAGCTTGAGTTTGCCGTCGAGGAACCAGCGGATTGCCTGGGGGTAGATGCGGTGTTCCTGCTCGAGCACGCGCGCAGCGAGGCGTTCCTCGTCATCGCCGGACAGCACCGGTACCGCGGCCTGCGAGATGATTGGACCATGGTCGAGTTCGGAGGTGACGAAGTGGACCGTGCAGCCGTGAATTCTTACGCCCTCCTGCAACGCGCGCCGGTGCGTGTCCACGCCCGGAAACGCCGGAAGCAGGGATGGATGGATATTCATGATCCGGCCGCCGAAGCGCTTGAGGAAACCCTCGGTGAGAATGCGCATGAATCCCGCCAGCACCAGCAGGTCGGGACGGCAGGAATCTGCTTTTTCGGCGAGCGCGGTATCGAAACTCGCGCGATCCGGGAACGCCCGGTGATCGATCACCGCAGTGTCCACGCCGAAGTTGCGTGCGATGTCGATGCCCCTTGCCGCAGGGTTGTTGCTGATTACCGCGGCAACCTGCGCGTCGAGTTTTGCTTCCAGGATCGACTGCAGGTTGCTGCCACGGCCCGATATCAGGATAACGATGCGTTTCATCCCTTGTTTCTACAGAACCGCCGTCTGCGGTTCGTCGCCGGTGCGGGAGCGGATCTCGCCGATGCGGAAGACGCTTTCTCCTTCGCGCTCGAGCGTTTGCTGCGCCCGCCCGGCATCCTCTGCGGAAACGATTGCTACCATGCCGATGCCGCAATTGAACACACGGTGCATTTCCGTCTCGGCGACATTGCCGTTTTTTTGAAGCCATTCGAACAATAGCGGCCGCGGCCACGCGCTCTTCGCCAGCACCGCCTTTACGTTCGACGGCAGTACGCGCGGCACGTTCTCCACCAGACCGCCGCCGGTGATGTGTGCAAGACCCTTGATGCGCACCGCGCGCAGCGCCGCGAGCACCGGCCGCGCGTATATGCGTGTCGGTTCCAGCAACGCTTCTCCCAACGTCTTGCCGTCGAAATCGGATGACAGGTCCATGCCGGAAGTCTCGACGATCTTTCGCACCAGCGAGTAACCGTTGGCGTGTGCCCCGCTGCTGGCCAGTCCGAGAACCACGTCGCCCGCAATAATGCCGGCACCATCGATGATCCCCGACTTCTCGACCACGCCGACCGCGAAGCCGGCGAGGTCGTATTCGCCGGCCGCGTACATCCCCGGCATTTCCGCCGTCTCCCCGCCGATCAACGCGCATCCGGCCTGTACGCAACCGGCAGCGATGCCCTTTATAACTTGTGTCGCGGTATTCACCGCAAGCTTGCCGCAGGCGAAGTAGTCGAGGAAGAAAAGCGGCTCGGCTCCCTGCACCAGGATGTCGTTGACGCTCATCGCCACCAGGTCGATGCCGATGGTGTCGTGGCGATTCAGGCGAAATGCCAGCTTGAGCTTGGTCCCGACACCGTCGGTGCCGGATACCAGGACCGGTTCCCGGTATCCTTTCGGCACCTCGAACAGCGCGCCGAAGCCGCCGATGCCGGCGAGCACGCCGTCTCTGAGCGTGCGCTTGGCGTAGGGCTTGATGTTCTCGACCAGCCGGTCGCCGGCATCGATGTCCACACCGGCGTCACGATAGGAAAGAGAGACGGAGGAGGGGCGGTCGGTTTTCAAGTTGAGTTGGCGGGTTCTTCGAGATAGAGTGGCGGTCGACTTTCCTACCCATTGCGGTGCGTGATGCGCCGCGAATTTTACTCCAAATGAACAGCATCTTCCGGCTGCGTTTTGCGTGGTACCTGGTCGCTGCGGTAGTCGCCGGGCTTCTCCTGTATCTGGTCGCGCCGATCCTGAGCCCCTTCCTGTTCGCCGCGATCCTTGCCTACATCTGCCTGCCGCTGGTGGATCGTTTGGCGAAAAAGCTGCCGCGCTGGCTCGCGGTTTCGATCGTGCTGGTGTTGCTGCTGCTCGGTCTGTCGATGCTGGCGCTTATCGTGGCGCCGATGGTGGAAAGCCAGTTTGCCGCCTTCCTGCAGAAAGTGCCGGATTACCTTGACTGGGTGCGCGAGCGGTTGCTGCCGTGGCTTTCCGCCACCTTCGGCGTCGAGCTTCATCTTGATCTCGAGCACGCAAAGCAGGCGCTGGCCCACAGTTTGCGCGCCGACAATGATGTACTGAGGGCGCTGCTGCCGAAGATCACCACCGGCGGCGCGGCGCTCATCGACTTTTTCATCGCGGTGCTGCTTGTGCCCGTGATGTTGTTCTATTTTCTGCGTGACTGGCACGAGTTCATCCGGCGCATCGAGGACCTGGTCCCGCGCCGCTCGCTCGATTGGTCTGTGGGTTTCGCCGGCGAAATCAACAGGGTGCTCGGGGAATTCCTGCGCGGGCAGATCGCGGTGATTCTGATCATGTGCGTCTACTTCGTGGCTGCGCTCTGGTTGGCCGGTCTGGAGTACTCGCTGCCGATCGGCATTCTTTCCGGGCTGCTGGTGTTCGTCCCCTATCTGGGCGCACTTGTCGGGCTGCTGCTCGCCACGCTTGCCGGGATGAACCAGTTCGACAGCATCTTCGGCCTGTTCGGCGTGTGGGCGGTATTCGGCATCGGACAGTTGCTCGAGGGATTCGTGGTGACGCCTTCACTGGTGGGCGATCGCGTCGGACTGCATCCAGTGGCGGTGATCTTCGCGCTGCTGGTATTTGGGCATCTGTTTGGATTTTTCGGCGTGCTGCTGGCGTTGCCTGCGAGTGCGGCCTTGTTGGTGGGCTTGCGGCATCTGCGTGCGCAATACCTGGCCAGCGATCTCTATAAATCCTGATGAGGCAGCTGGCTCTCCGACTGGCCCCATCCCCGGTGCCGGCGTTCGACAATTTTTTCCCGGGGCGGAATGTCGAGGCCGTTTCCGCATTGCACTCACTTGCCACCGGCCACTCCGGCGGGTATTTCATTTACCTCTGGGGGGAGCGCGGTTGCGGCCGCTCGCATTTGCTGCAGGCTGCCGTGGCGAAAGCGGCCTCACATGGGATTGTTGCCAATTACGTACCGGCGGGCGAGCGGCTGCCGGCACGGGATTCGGGAGTGCGGATGCTGGCAGTGGACGACGTCGAAACTCTGGGCCCGCAGGCACAGACCGAGTTTTTCCATCTGTATAACGCGTTGCGTGAATGCCAGGGTTTTGTGCTCGCGGCCGGTAACGTGGCGCCGGCACGGCTGCAACTCAGGGCGGACCTGCTGACCAGGCTCGGATGGGGGCTGGTGTTCCAGGTGCATGCGCTTTCCGACGACAACAAGCACGTTGCGCTCAAGCGCCACGCGGCCGCCCGCGCCTTCGATCTTCGCGACGAAATCATCGAGTATCTGCTGCGCCACCTGAAGCGCGATCTGCCCTCCCTGATGACGGTGTTGGACGCGCTGGACCGCTACTCGCTGGAAACAAAGCGCCCGATCACCTTGCCGCTGCTGCGCGAACTGCTGCAGTCGGAGGGTGCCGACAATGGAAATCCGCCGCTCGGAATCTGACCGGTGAACGGGCCGGAAACCTCGGTCTCCACAGGCTTTTAAGCTATACTTTCAGCGCTTCCTGACGACGCCTCCTACCTGTTCGCAACTTCCCCATGCGACTCGCATTGTTTGATCTGGACAATACGCTTCTCGCCGGCGACAGCGACTTCGAGTGGGCGCAGTTCCTGATCGAGAAAGGCGCGCTCGACGGCGAGGTGCACGAGGCGCACAACCAAAACTTTTACGAGGCTTACAAGGCCGGCACGCTCGACATCCACGAGTTTCTCGATTTTCAGCTCAAGCCGCTCTCGCGCCACCCGAGAAAGCAGCTCGATGAATGGCACGTCGAGTTCATGCACGAGAAGATCGTCCCGATCATCACCCAGAAAGCGCGTGATCTGGTGGAAAGCCACCAGGAGGATGCGCGGGCCATCGTCACTGCGACCAACAGCTTCGTTACCTGGCCGATTGCGCGCGCGTTCGGCATCGAGAACCTGATTGCCACCGAGCCCGAGGAAGTGGACGGCGAGTTTACCGGCAGGGTTGTGGGAATGCCGGCCTTCCGCGATGGCAAGGTGACGAGGCTCAAGAGCTGGATGGCCGAGCACGGCATTTCCTGGGACGCGCTCGAGGAGACCTGGTTTTACAGCGACTCGCTCAACGATCTGCCGCTGCTTTCTATCGTCAGCCACCCGGTCGCGGTGGATCCCGACGAGACCCTCAAGGAACACGCGCTCAAACACGACTGGCGCCTTATCAGCCTCCGGTAAACGCCGCAGGCGGGGACAGCGCCGCCGAAACGCCAGATGCCGCGCGCACTCGGTCTCGCCTTCTTACTCTTACTGTTTATCGCCGGCGCCGGCGTGCTCGTAAGCCTGGCCGTGGGCAGTGTCCCGATTTCTGTCGAAGACACGTTGGCAGCGGGTCGCGACCGGTTGTTCCTGCCGCGCCGTTCTTCAGAGTACATGCCGCATCAGTCGTGTCCGGTTAAATAATGAGTTGAATCATTGAGAGCCAAGACTGACGGGGTATTCGGGGCGATGAACAGTGGTGCCGACTTGAACGCCATCAAAAAAGTCGGGGCTATATGGGTCAATGAGTTGCGCGCCTGAAATTAGTGTTTTCGCGTTCAACCGGACACTACTGATGCCGCATGTATAATCGCCGCTTTTACGCAGCACCAACTTCCCCCGATACTTGATGATTCGGAAACTGCTTCGCCGGGTGTTCTCCGGCCAGTCATCACATTCCGCAGAGCCGCAGGTCGTCCCGCGCAGCAAACACGGCGTTTCACGGGACAGTATCAGTTCCAGCGCACGCCGCGTCATCAGCACCTTGCAGGAAAAGGGCTTCGCCGCGTACGTCGTCGGCGGCGCGGTGCGCGACCTGCTGCTCGGGCTCATGCCCAAGGATTTCGACGTCGCCACCAGCGCCACGCCCGAGCAGCTACGCAGCGCCTTCCGGCGCTCGCGCATCATCGGCCGGCGTTTCCGGCTGGTGCACGTCATGTTCGGCAATGACACGGTGGAGGTTTCCACCTTCCGCGCCAGGCAGGGCAACGACCCGGACGAGCAGGTGGCGGACGAACACGGGCGCATCCTGCGCGATAACGTGTTCGGCACACAGGAAGAAGATGCCACCCGCCGCGATTTCACCATCAACGCGCTGTTCTACGATCCGACCAGCGAAGAGGTTCACGACTTCTGCGGCGGCCTGGGCGACCTCAAGGCCCGCCGGCTGCGGATGATCGGTGATCCGGAACAACGCTACCGAGAGGACCCGGTACGCATGCTGCGCGCGGTTCGGCTTGCCGCTAAGCTCGGCCTGAAAATCGAAGCCAAGACCCGCGAGCCGATCAAGCAACTGGCGCCCTTGCTCGCCAACGTGCCCTCCTCGAGGCTGTTCGAGGAAATGATGAAGCTGCTGTTCTCCGGCCACGCAACGGCCTGCCTTTTGCAGCTTCGCCACGAGGGCCTGCATCACGGCCTGTTGCCGATGCTCGATGTGATCCTGGAGCAACCGATGGGCGAGCGCTTCGTGATGATGGCGCTGCAGCGGACCGACGTGCGCATTCGCGACGACCAGCCGGTGTCTCCCGGTTTCCTGTTCGCGGCGCTGTTGTGGCACGAAGTGCTGGCGGCATGGAAGCTGGCGCAGGCGGAAGGCCTGAAATCGATGCCGGCGTTGTTCACGGCGATGGATCACGTGATCCACGTGCAGGCGGAAAAACTCTCGATCCCGCGCCGCTTCGGAACCGACATGAAAGAGATCTGGGCCTTGCAGCCGCGCTTCCTTGGCCGTTCCGGCCGGCGACCCTACAGCGCGCTCGCCCACCCGCGCTTTCGCGCCGGCTATGATTTTCTCGTGCTTCGCTGCGACAGCGGCGAAGTGGATGCCGAAGTCGCCGAGTGGTGGGGAAACTTCCAGAATGCCGACGAAGAAACGCGTAAACAGATGCTGCTTCCTGACCACACTCCGCGCCGGCGCCGGCGGCGTCGCAAGCCCGGCGGCGGCAATCCTCCGGTCAGCAATGCTGTGCCCGTGCCGGCGGAATCCTGATGACCGGGAATGAACCGGCGGCGATTGCCTTTATCGGCCTGGGCAGCAATCTCGCCGATCCCCTGGTACAGGTAAGGCAGGCGTTCAGTGAACTGGATTCGATTCCCGGTACTCGGGTAACCGCGCGCTCCTCCTTGTATCGCACGTCCCCGGTGGGTTATCTGGAACAACCCGATTTCATCAACGCAGTCGCGTCGGTGCAAACCACGCTCAAGCCGCCGGCGCTGCTTGCCGCGCTTCTTGCCATCGAGAATCGCCACGGGCGCAGGCGCACGATGCGCAATGCGCCGCGCACGCTCGACCTCGACCTGCTGCTTTATGGAGAAGAGGTCTTCGACCAGGACGGCCTGACGCTGCCGCACCCGCGGCTGCACGAACGCGCTTTCGTGCTGGCGCCGCTAGCCGAAATCGCCCCCGGGGCCATGGTTCCGGGAATGGGACGGTTGCAGGATCTGCTGGCGCGGGTGGATTGCAACGCAGTGAGCAGAATCGATGCTGCCTGAGAAATACCGCTACATCGTGGTCGAAGGTCCGATCGGCGCCGGCAAGACCAGCCTGGCGCGGCGGCTGTCGGAACATGCAGGCAATAGTTTGCTGCTCGAAGATCCGGATTCGAATCCCTTTCTCGCGCGTTTCTATGAAGACCAGCGGCGCTATGCGCTGGCCACGCAACTGTTCTTCCTGTTCCAGCGGGCGCAACAGGTCGCGGACCTGAAGCAGATCGATTTGTTCGATCGCGGCACGGTCGCCGATTTCATCCTCGACAAGGACCCGTTGTTCGCCAGCCTGACGCTCTCCGATGACGAATTGCATCTCTACCAGCAGATCTACGGCCACCTGACGCCGCAGGCGCCCACGCCGGACCTGGTGATCTACCTGCAGGCATCGCCTGCGAAACTGTTCGCGCGGGTGCGCAAGCGCGCGGTCGCCTATGAACGCAACATCTCGGAGCAATACCTCAGCCGGCTTGCGGATGCCTACCGCCGCTTCTTCTACCGGTTCTCCGCCGCACCGCTGCTGATTGTCAACAGCGACCATTTGAATTTTGTTGATGACGCGAACGATTTTGATTTATTGTTGCGCCGCATCACCGAAATGCGCGGACCCCGCGAGTTCTTCAGCCGCGGCGACTAGCGCCTCACCCCCCGCCCTCTCCAGCAAGCTGGAGAGGGAGCCCTTGGCATGACTTGACCTTGGGCGCCTTGCCTTTATCACCCTCTCCGCCCATTTGGGGGGAGAGGGAAGGGGTGAGGTGGGTGTCTTTTCTGGTTTAAAGGTTTTCATGAAAGTAACGACGAGCGTATTACAGAAGATGCGGCACGAGGGTGAACGCATCACCATGCTGACCTGTACCGATGCGAGCTTTGCCGCGCTGCTGGATGCGGCGGGCGTGGACACGTTTCTGGTCGGGGATTCACTGGGGATGACGATCCAGGGTCACGACTCGACCTTGCCCGTGACCATCGACGACATGGTTTATCACACGCGCATCGTGGCGCGCGGCGCCGAGCGCGCGCTGGTGATCGGGGATATGCCCTTCGGCAGTTACCAGCAGAGCCCGCAAAAGGCGTTCGAGAATGCCGCAAGGCTGATGAGCGCCGGCGCACAGATGATAAAGCTCGAGGGCGGCGAGGTCATGGCGGAAACCGTCGCGTTCCTGAGCGCGCGCGGTATTCCCGTTTGCGGCCACGTCGGACTGACGCCGCAATCGGTGCACGCGATCGGCGGCTACAAGGTGCAGGGCAAAACCGATGACTCCGCGCAGCAACTGATCCGTGCCGGCAAGGCGTTGCAGGATGCGGGAGCAAGCCTGATGGTGGTGGAACTGGTGCCTGCAGGCGTTGGCAAGGCGCTGACCGAATCCCTGGCGATTCCGGTGATGGGTATCGGAGCGGGGCCGCACTGCTCCGGGCAGATCCTCAATCTTTACGACATGCTCGACATCTATCCCGGCAAGAAGCCGCGTTTCGTGAAGAATTTCATGGACGGCTCGGCTTCCATCCGGGCGGCGATCGAGCGCTTTGCAGCCGAAGTGAAAGCCGGCACGTTCCCCGGTCCCGAACACAGTTTCTAGAGGAGACAGGGGCGAGGTACGAGGTACGAGGAACGAGGGAGCGGCCGAATCGATACCCTCACCCCTCGCTCCTCATCCCTCGCTCCTCGAGAATGGAAGTCATTAAGACGATAAAAGAACTGCGGGAGCGCCTGAAGCGCGAATCGCAGGTTGCCTGCGTGCCGACCATGGGCAACATTCACGCCGGCCATCTGAGCCTGGTCAGGATCGCCCGCGAGCACGCACCGGTCACGGTCACCACGAGTTTCGTCAACCGCCTGCAGTTCGGGCAGGGCGAGGACTTCGACAAGTACCCACGTACCTTCGAGGAGGACTGCGCCAAACTGGAAGCCGAGGGCAACACCATCGTCTTCGCTCCGGATGAAAAGCAGATGTATCCCGAACCGCAGGTCTTCTACGTCGATCTGCCCAAGATCGCCAACAAACTCGAGGGGCGCTTCCGTCCGGGACACTTTCGAGGAATGGCCACCGTGGTGCTGAAGCTGTTTAATGCCGTTCAGCCTCAGGTGGCCGTCTTCGGCAAGAAGGACTATCAGCAGTTGGCGATCGTGCGGCACATGGTCGGCCAGTTCGCGCTGCCGATTACCATCATTCCGGCGGAGACCGTGCGCGCCGAGGACGGGCTGGCGCTGTCCTCGCGCAACCGTTTCCTGTCCCCCGCAGAAAGAAAGGAAGCGATTCGCCTGCGTCAGGCCATCCTTCAGGTCAAGGACGCGGTGGAAAGCGGCGACCGCAATTTCATCGCAATGGAGTATGCAGCCGGCGAGCTGCTCGCGCGCCATGACTGGAAAGTCGACTATGTCGTCGTGCGCACCCGGCGCGGGCTGCGCCCTGAACCGCAGGACAAGGAACTGGTGGTGCTCGGCGCCGCGAAGCTCGGCACCACACGGCTGATCGACAATCAGGAAATCCTTGCTCCATGAATTAAGGCTGAAACACGGAGGACACAGAGGACACGGAGGAAAGGCAAGAGAAAAAATCAGTTCGGGTGAAAACCTTTCATTGCCGCACAGTCCATCGCAGCGAACGTTGGCGGCACAGGTTCGCGAACGGTTACCTCGATCCTATCCCCAAGTTGCTTTTCCTCGTTTTTTTTCTCCGTGTCCTCTGTGTCCTCCGTGGTTCAAGAATTTACTTTGTGACTATTCTCTTTTACAGTGAGGCAGATTCGGCGGAGCCGTGGCGCGAGGCGTTCGCGCGCGAACTACCGCGGATTCCGTTTCGTGTCTGGCCGGATTCAGGTCCGTTGGAAGGCGTCCGGTACGCTCTGGTGTGGAAACCCCCTCGGGGACTTCTCGCGCAGTTTCCGAACCTCAAGGCAATTCTCGCGCTCGGTGCCGGCGTCGATCCGATTCTGACCGACTCTGCTTTGCCAACGGGCGTGCCGCTGTTGCGGCTGGTGGACGCGGGCTTTCCCGCGCAGATGGCGGAATACGCGATGTACGCCGTGCTGCGCTTTCAGCGCCGCATGGGCGAAATCGAGACCCAGCAGCGTCAATCCCGATGGAACCAGCTCGATCCATTCTTCATCCGCGACTTTCCGGTCGGCATGATGGGGCTGGGCGTTATCGGCGCAGTCGTGGCGCAGCGGCTCGCGGCAGCCGGTTACGCCGTCGCGGGATGGGCAAAGAGCCCGAAACGGCTCGATGGTGTCGAAGTGTTCGCGGGAAGTGAGGCCTTTACGAAGTTTCTCTCCCGCTCCCGCGTCGTAGTCAACGCGCTACCGCTCACGCCGCAGACGGAGAACATCCTCGACGCTGCGGCCTTCGCCGCGATGCCAAGGGGAGGGTACGTCGTGAACATGGGCCGTGGTGCACATTTGGTCGACCGGGACCTGATCGCCGCTCTCGATAGTGGGCAACTGGATGGCGCAATGTTGGATGTTTTCCGCGAGGAGCCCTTGCCTTCGTCGCACCCGTTCTGGCGTCACCCCAAGATCGTCGTCACGCCGCATGTCGCGGCACCGACCATCGCCTCCGAAGTCCAGGCGCAGGTAATCGAAAACATCAGGCGGCTGGAACGCGGCGACCCGCCAATCGGTTTGGTCGATATTGCTCGCGGCTACTAGCCTCACCCCCCCGCCCTCTCCACGCGCACGGCGCGTAGAGAGGGAGCCACAAAGCGGGCGACCAGTCGGTCGACCTTTCATCCAGTTCCCTCTCCGCATCTTGACCTTTCCTCCCTCTCCACTTGTGGAGACAAGGGAACACTTGAAGCGAAGCAGGGGCGGGGTGAGGCCAGGGGGAGAGGGCATCGCTGACTCGGCGTTGGCGGAGCCATCCGGGGCGGGAAGCGATGCCTAGATGCGCGCCCCGGACTCGTTAGGCGTAGCCCAGTT
>CAYNFN010000081.1:0-4350 GCA_964396485.1 uncultured Alcaligenaceae bacterium | reverse complement strand
CGTTTGGTGTAACCGATTGAAACAAGTTATTGCGAGCAAGTCTTGATGTGGGAAAAAACAATAGGATCAAGCCATAAGCCAAGATCATTTGTTTGAATCTGTATATCGCCATGACATGCACCTCCCGGCCCCAAAATTTCTCAGTCTTACCATCTCTTCATGGCGGGAGAATTCATATTATTTGGAGTTCTCTGCGCCCTCTGTAATCTCTATGGCTAATTGCCCTTGTTCTTACCGACCATGTCCTCGGGCCGGACCCACTGGTCGAACTGTTCCGCAGTGACATAGTCGAGCTTCACGGCCGCTTCCTTGAGCGTGGTGCCTTCCTGGTAGGCTTTCTTGGCAATCTGCGCGGCCTTCTCGTAACCGATGTGCGGATTGAGCGCCGTGACCAGCATCAGGGATTCCTGCACCGACTTTTCGATGCGTTCGCGGTTCGGTTCGATGCCGACCGCGCAATTGTCGTTGAAGCTCACCGCGCCGTCGGCGAGCAGCCGGACGCTCTGCAGGAAATTGTGGATGATCACCGGCTTGAACACATTCAACTCGAAGTTGCCCATCGAGCCGCCGACGTTGATGACCACGTCGTTGCCGAATACCTGGCAACAAGCCATGGTCAGTGCTTCCGACTGCGTGGGGTTCACCTTGCCCGGCATGATCGAGCTACCGGGTTCGTTCTCGGGGATTCTCAACTCGCCGATACCACAGCGCGGGCCGGACGCGAGCCAGCGGATGTCGTTGGCGATCTTCATAAGCAAGGCCGCAACCGTTTTCAGCGCCCCGTGCGCGTGGACGAGCGCATCGTTGGCCGCCAGAGCTTCGAATTTGTTGCGCGCCGAGACGAACGGCAGTCCGGTCGCCTTCCGTAGTTCCTTCACCACCCGCGCGCCGAACTCCGGATGCGCGTTCAGCCCGGTGCCCACGGCGGTGCCGCCCAGCGCCAGCTCGCACACGTGCGTCAATGACGCCTGTACGTGGGCGATGCCGTGTTCGAGTTGGGATACGTAGCCGGAGAATTCCTGCCCAAGCGTCAGTGGGGTGGCGTCCTGCAGGTGGGTACGGCCGATCTTGATGATGTCGTCGAATGCCCTGGATTTTTGCGCCAGCGTGTCGCGCAAGGTCTTCAGGGACGGCACCAGCCGGTCATGCAACGCCCGCAGCGCTGCGACATGCATCGCGGTCGGAAAAACATCGTTGGAGGATTGCCCCTTGTTGACGTCGTCGTTCGGGTGCACGAGGCGCTTCTCGCCGCGGCTGCCGCCGAGAATTTCCGAAGCACGGTTTGCGACCACCTCGTTCATGTTCATGTTGGTCTGGGTACCGGAGCCGGTCTGCCAGACCACCAGGGGAAACTCCACGTCATGCGTCCCGGCGATGACCTCGTCCGCTGCCTGGATGATGGCGTTGCCCTTCTTTGCATCGAGCAGGCCGAGTTCGATGTTCACCGCAGCGGCGGCACGCTTCACCAGCGCCAGCGCGCGGATCAGCTCCACGGGCATGCGTTCACTGGAAATGCGGAAGTTCTGCAGGCTGCGCTGGGTCTGCGCGCCCCACAGGCGGTCGGCCGGGACTTCGATCTCGCCGAACGTGTCCTTCTCTATCCTGGTTTTCATATTTAACCCCTAAACCAAGAGAAACTCTTTGAACACGAAGGTACACGAAGGAAAGGCAAGAAGTAAGGGCCACGAAGGAGAGACAAAGATTGGACATAAACCGGGAGAACGCCAAGGAATATCAGACACGTCGGCCTCCGTGCGCCTCGACAATTTCACCATGTTCCGCCTTTTTTTTCCTTCGTGTGCCTTCTATTTTCCTTCGTGTACCTTCGTGTTCATGTGTTAATGGCCGTCCAGCAGGGCAGCGTTGCTTTCAGGCGCCGAGGTCGGCAAGCGGATGCTCGCGCGCCTGCCAAGGACTGGCGAAGAAACCCTCGAGCCATTCCGGCGTCACTTCTGCCGGCGTCGCCGGCCGCCAGTGCGGGTGCCTGTCCTTGTCGATAAGCAGCGCGCGGATGCCCTCGGCAAGATCCGGACGGGCGGCGCAGGTAAGCGACGCCACCAACTCGACGCGGAAAACTTCGGCCAGCGAGGCGTGCAGCATGCGCCGCTGCAGGGCATGCGACAACGCAGCCGAACCGGGCGACCCCGCGGCAAGCGTCGCGGCAGCATTTGCCAGCCAGACGTCCTGCGTTTTCACGCCGGTGATGGCCACGACGATTTCAGGCAGCGTTGCGTAGCCGCACAATTCGCCGATCAGGTCAAGATGCTCGCGCAGCGGGCCGGGTACCGGGCGCGCAACCGCGACGCTGCGCAGGACGTCCGTGAGCAGGCGATGACCGTCCGCAGCGTCCGCTGTCCACGGTTGCCGCATCAGGCTTTGCATGACCCGGGCCTTGTCGGCATGTGCGATCTGGTAGTCCGCAAACCGCGCGAACAGCGCATCGGCAGCGTTCAACTGGGCACCGGTGAGCGCGAGGAAAAGGCCGCTGCGGCCCGGTGCGCGGTTGAGCAGCCAGGTGCCGCCGACGTCGGGATACAGGCCGATGGTGATCTCCGGCATGGCCACGCGCGAGTGCTCGGTCACCACGCGATGGCTGGCCCCCGCCATCAGCCCAAGGCCGCCTCCCATCACGATCCCGTGCCCCCAGCACAGCACCGGCTTCGGATAAGTGTGAATCAGGTAATCGAGCCGGTACTCCCGGGAAAAGAAGGCGAGCGCGTAGGCGTTGCCGCGAATGTCGTCGCGCTGCGGCGACGCATGATGCTCCACCATTGTCCTGTGAAGGTTGTGCAGGTCGGCACCGGCACAGAACGCCTTCTCGCCGGCCGCTTCCAGGACTACGAACGCGATGCCGCGATCGGTCGCCCACGCCGAAAGGCGCTCGAAGAGCACGCCGATCATTTCCAGCGACAGGGAATTCAGCGACTTCTCGACGTTCAGGCGGGCGACGCCGGCGCGTGCGCCGTTGTCCGCTCGACGCTCTTCGAACACAACCGGCGTGGTCCTGGGGTCGATCATGCAGCATTCAATCCTGAATCAGAAAAAGTCTGGTTAACACGAAGGATCACGAAGGAAGACGAAGGAACACGAAGGAAAGCGAACTGAACAGGTTGCGGCGATTATACGGGAGCCCCTTCGCGACCACCGCGGCCAATGCGGACCGAGATCGTGTTTGTGGGAGGGCGGGGTTTTTGTTATGGTTCGCTGCAAGCCGGACCGGCGCAATGCACCGGACACCGGTCAGCGCATCACCCGATTTCCCTCAGCGAGGTCTTATGCGTCGCTCCATCGCCCGGCATCTCTACGGCCTGTTGCTTCTTGTCGCAGCCCTGGCTGCCGGGAATGTCCTGGCGCAGCAAACAGGCGCCACGCCGCAGATCTGGGAAGTACGCTCTGCGGGTAACGCCGTGTATCTGCTGGGATCGATTCACCTCGGGCGCAGCGACATGTACCCAATGGGGCCGGTGGTCGAAAAGGCCTATCAGGCGTCGAAGATCGTCGCGCTCGAAGCCGACCCCACCGACCAGCAGGCGGTCATGACGGCGATCTCGGGGTCCCTTTACCGGCCGCCGGAAACTCTGCAGAAAAACCTGCCGGGGCCGCTGCTGGCCAGACTTTCCAGGACGCTGGAACGCTACGGGATTCCGCTGGAACAGATCCAACCGATGAAGCCCTTTCTGGTAGCGATCACGCTCGCTTCGATCGAGTACGCCAGGGCTGGATTCGACCCGTCTCTCGGCGTAGACATGCATTTCGCCGAACGGGCCAGGCAGGACGGCAAGCCTGTGGTGGAACTCGAATCGTTCGGAGGTCAGATAGCCTTGATGAACAACATGTCGGACCGCCTGCAGCAAAGTCTGCTGCAGGTAACGCTGGAATCCATAGACAACGGGGAAATCCCGGCACTGATCGATTCGATGGTAAACGCGTGGAAGTCCGGGGACGGGAAAAAACTGCAGGACACGGTATCCGCCGAGGAGCGCAAACTGCCGCCTGCGCTCGCGCAGGAGTTTCACTGGAAGTTCATCACGGATCGCAATATCGCGATGGCGGGGAAAATTGAAACAATGCTGAAAGGATCCGATGTGCATTTCATCGCCATCGGTGCGGCACATTTGCTCGGACAGGACAGCGTTCTGCAGATCCTGTCGGAGAAAGGTTACCGGGTGCGCATGCCCTAACGAAAGAACTATTGAGTTTTACATAACAGCGTGACAGCACTTGTGCGACTGCTGCCCTCACCCGCCGCTGCGCGGCGCCCTCTGCTCCGCTTCAAGTGTTCCCTTGTCCCGGAGGGCGAGGGTTTCAGTTGTCCCTCTCCCTCCGGGAGAGGGGTCGGGGTGAGGGAAG
>CAYNFN010000080.1:0-1733 GCA_964396485.1 uncultured Alcaligenaceae bacterium | reverse complement strand
CGAGCAGGCCGAAGGGAACATTGATGTAGAAGATGTAGCGCCAGCTCAGGTACTCCGTCAAGTAGCCGCCCAAAGTGGGGCCGACGAACGATCCCATCACCGCACCGACTCCCCAAAGCGCCATGGCCTTCCCCTGCTCCTCCGGCGGATAAGTATCGAGAATGATGGCGTGCGACAGCGGGATCAGGAACGCGCCACCCAGTCCCTGCACGACGCGGGCGGCCACCTCCATCGCCAGCGAATCGGCGGCGCCGCATAGCACCGAGGCGGCAAGGAAGACCGACACCGCATACAGGAACACGCGCTTGCGGCCGAAGCGCAAGCTCAGCCATCCCGCGGCGGGAATGGAGAGCGCCGAGGCGACGATATAAGACGTAATGACCCAGGCGATCTGATCCTGCGTCGCTGAGAACGTGCCCTGCATGTGCGGAAGGGCGACCGCGGCGATGGTCCAATCAACCGAGTACAGAAAACTCGCCAGCCCCACGGACGCCGTGATGAGCGCCGGGTGCCTCGCGGGATTCACGCGTTCAGCGGCGGCCATCCGCGATCGCGGATGCCGGCGCGAGGAAGCGCGGCAACCAGCCATCGTCGATCAGCTTCTGCACCATGCGCGGCAGCCCGCGCGGCCGTCCGGTGTCCACCGCCACGGTGACCGTCATGCCCGCGCGCAGCTGCGGCCGTCCGGGCGGCTGCTCGACCTTGATACGCACCGGCACTCGCTGCACGACTTTGACCCAGTTGCCGCTCGCGTTCTGCGGTGGTAGCACCGCAAATTCCGCGCCGGTGGCGGGTGCTATGGCTTCCACCACTGCCGGCCATTCGTTGTCCGGGTAGGCATCTGCCACTACCGTCGCCAGTTGACCGACAAGCATGTGGGTGAGCTGCGTTTCCTTGTAGTTGGCTTCGATCCACAGCGGGCCGTTCTCGATGAGGCTGAAAATGGATGCGCCTTTTTGCACGAATTCACCCACCTGCAGTTTCATGTTGCTCGCCACGCCGGCGACTGGCGCCTTCACCAGCGCGCGAGACAATTCGAGCATCGCTGCATCGTAGGCGGCCCGGGCTTCGGCGTAACGCGGATGTCGCTCCGGCGGCAGGTTCGGATCGCCGGACAATCCGGCCAGAACACGGTTGGTCTTTTCGCGAATGCTGTCGAGCCGGCGCTTGGCGGCTTCGACGTTGTGGTACGCCTCGTCGTAGGTGTCGCCGCGGGTCATGCCCTTTTCCTTCAGGCGTTCCTGGCGCTCGAGCTGGCGGGCCAGAAAATCGATCCGCTCGCGGCCCTCCGCCGCTTCCTGCAGCGTGGCCCGGTATTCCGCGCGCAGCGACTGCACGTCGGTGCGCACCACGTCCATCTGCGCGCGCGCTCCAGACACGGCAATCTGGAAGGGCTCGGGATCGAGTCTGAACAGCAAAGCGCCCGCTTCCACCGGCTGGTTGTCGCGCGCAGCCACTTCGACGACACTCCCGCTGACGGATGCGCTGATGGCCACGATGTTCGCCTTGACGTATGCGTTATCGGTCTCGACCAGCCGGCCGCCGGTGGCATAGACGTACAGGCCTGTCGTCACCGCGATCAGCGGCACGACCACCAGCAACAGCACGCGCACTGCGCGATGTACGACGATCACCGCCTTGTTGGCTGCCTCGGACATGTCAGCGCTTGAGTTTCCTGGTGCCGTTGCCGTTGGCGCCGTTGTCCTGCCTGGACAAATTACCCTTGATGGCGA
>CAYNFN010000079.1:0-6643 GCA_964396485.1 uncultured Alcaligenaceae bacterium | reverse complement strand
CGCACCATTCTATCTTGGTACGCGTGCATCCGGTCCCACTCCTGGCGAAACGACGCAAAGCTGCCGCGTTCGCAGGACAGTCCCGCGGTGTTCGAGGCCAACGCTTCGTGCATGAGGTCAAAGCCCGGGACGATGATGCCGCCGAGGAACTCGCCCTGCGCGCTAAGAGCGTCCACGGTCATCGCGGTACCTGCGTTGACGAGCAGACAGGAACCGGAAACCACTTGGCGCGCTCCGATCAGCGCCGCCCAGCGGTCCGCGCCAAGTTCCAACGGGTCGTCGTAGCGGTTGACGACACCGCACTGGACTCCGGTTGCGGCAACCCACCGAGGTTCGGCCTTCCAGCGGGCAAACAACTTTTGCAAACCGGCGCGCACCGCCTCGCCGGCCACGTTGGCCACGACGATCGAGTCTGCAGCTGGCAGATGTGCCCACACCCGCTCGAGCTGGCCGAGGTCGGCCAGCGCCACCCAGCCATCGTGGACGAAGGCATTCCGGTCATGGAGCGCCCATTTAATTCGGCTGTTGCCGGCATCGACGGCAAGGATCACGGTTCGTGGGACCTTCAGGTTTGGATCGGGATCTCGCGCTCACGCGGCAGGCCGCAGACTCAGCTCTCCGCCGTAGAACTTGCGCGTACCGGAGCGGGTCTTGATCTTCAGCGCGCCGTCCTCGCCTACCCCTTCGACCTTGCCTTCGAGTTCAGTCTTGTCCGGCATGCGCAGACGCACCATTCTATCTTGGTACGCGTGCATCCGGTCCCACTCCTGGCGAAACGACGCAAAACCCTCACCGGAAAATTTCCTCAGAACCACATCGAGTTCGGCAAGTATTTGCGCAAACAGCCGGTTGCGGTCCACTTCGATGCCGATCTTTGCCAGGTCCACCACCGGCTGGTCGATTCGTGCCTTCACCGGTTCCGGCAGGCGCAGATTGATTCCCACGCCGATCACCGCCACGGTAGGCCCCATCACTTCGCCGGCAAGTTCGATCAGGATGCCGGCAAGCTTGAGGTGGCGCCACAGTACGTCGTTCGGCCATTTCAGCATCACATCTTCTGCTCCATGCCTTCTCAGCACTCTCGCAAGCGCGATCCCGACCGCGAGGCTCAGCCCGTAAAGAAACCCCGCCCCCTGTTCGAAGCGCCAGAGGACCGAAAACGTGAGTGCGCCCCCCAGTCCGGAATGCCAATCGCGCCCGCGCCGTCCGCGCCCGCGGGTCTGCAATTCGGCCACGAGCACGGTACCCGATGGCGCCCCCTGCGCGGCGCGTTCCAGCAGGTCTGTATTGGTCGAGCCGGTTTCGTCCACGACTTCGATGTCGAAGCGCGAAGGCCCGCCGAGTTGCTCCAGGATCTCGCCACGGGACAACCACTGCACCGGCGTTACCAGGCGGTAGCCGCGCCCATGCACCTTGTGGACCGTGAGACCGAATTCATCGATGTTGGCGAGCGCGTTCGACACCGAGCCGCGCGTGATCCCCAGCGCCTTGCCGATGGCTTCGCCGGACTGGAATTCACCGTTCTGCAAAAGGCGCAGGACTTCGAGCGTATGCGGAGTCACGTCAAAAGAGTACTGTGAGTCGGGCGAACTATACCCGAAGCATCCCCGGTGGCGGTGGCATTGATCTGGGTCAATGCAGATTCTGCGCGGACGCCGAAACTGAGCCTTCGATTCTTTCCGAGGGGGACCGATTTGTTCAAACACATCCTTATTCCGACCGACGGCTCGACCCTGTCGAAGAAAGCCATCAAGGCCGGAATCGCATATGCGAAATCCACGGGCGCGAGGGTCACCGGCTTCTATTCGCCGGAGCCCTACGAGATCCTCGCCTACGGCGAGTACTTCCCGCCCGATCTGATGTCGCGCGCCGAATGGGACAAGCGCTCGAAGAAGACTGCGCGGAAGTTCCTTGCGGTCATCGAGAAGGAAGCCAAGACAGCCGGCGTCGCTTGCGACAGTCTGCACCTGGCCCGCCTCGCGCCCTGGCAAGCCATCGTGGTGGCCGCAAAGAAGAAAAAGTGTGACCTGATCTTCATGGCATCGCACGGCCGCACCGGTCTTTCACGCCTGCTGCTGGGCAGCCAGGCCACGAAAGTCGTCACGCACTCGAAAATTCCGGTTCTGATCTACCGCTGAGCTACGGGGGCACACCGCCTCCGCCCGGAACCGGCGCAGGTTCGCCGGTAGAATGGCCGAAAAATACCGGAGGAGGCAGGCAGTGTCGCGACCCCGACTCGGGCACGTACGGCGCGCGTGCGGGCTTTGTGCCGCAGCGCTGCTGCTTGCCTTTGTTTCGTCCTGCGGCGAGGAACAGGGTTATCCGGCGCGGCCGGTCAACCTGATCGTTCCGTTCCCCCCCGGCGGGTCTTCCGACCTGATCGCGCGCGTGGTCTCCGAGCGCGCCGGGCGCGCTTTGGGCCGGCAGATTGTCATCGAGAATCGTCCCGGTGCCGGCGGCAACATCGGCACCGAGGCGGCGGCCCGGGCCGCGCCCGACGGCTACACGCTGATCCAGTGCACCATCGGCACCTGCGCGATCAACCTTGCGATCTACCATGACCTGCCCTACGACCTGGAACGCGATTTCGCCCCGATCGTGTTGTTCGGCTCGATCGCGAACGTGCTCACAGTGAACCTGGCGGTAAAGGCGAACAGCGTCGCGGAACTGGTGGCGCTGGCCAAGAGGCAATCCGGCAAGCTGACGTTCGGCTCATCGGGCTACGGCTCCAGCCCGCACCTGTCCGGCGAGCTGTTCAAGCAGGCGGCCGGCATCGATATCCTCCACGTGCCTTATCGCGGCTCGGCGCCGGCGATCACCGATCTGCGCGGCGGGCAGATTGACATGTTCTTCGACAACACTCCCTCCATCCTTCCGCATATCAAGGCGGGCGCTTTGCGCGCGCTTGCGATCACCGGCGCGCAACGTTCACCCCTTCTCCCGGACGTGCCGACGATGCAGGAGGCCGGCTTCGAAGACTTCGTTATCGCGCCGTGGTTCGGCGTGATGGCGCAGAAGAAAACCCCGGCGCGCATTATCGAGCGCTTGAACGAGGTGTTCAACGAGGCGCTGTCCGATCCCGCGGTGCTCGGGCAGTTCGCGGAGATGGGCGTGAAAGCGGGCGGCGGAACGCCCGAGGAGTTCCGCGCGCATATCCGTGCGGAAACGCGGCGCTGGGGCGAACTGGTGCGCGCGCGCGTCATAAGGGCCGAAGAATTGAAATAGGGATTGGAACGACAATGAAAATCACGGCAATCGAAACCCTGCGCCTGCCCGAACGCCCCAACCTGTTGCTGGCGCAGATCCATACCGACCAGGGCCTGGTGGGCCTGGGCGAAACCTCGCGCGGCGCGCAGGCGGTGGAAGCACAACTTCACGAACTGGTTGCGCCCTACCTGCTGGGCAAGGATCCGCTGGAGATCCAGAAACACAGCAAACACCTGATGGGCAGCTACCTTGGTTTTGCCAGCAGCAGTACCGAGATCCGTGCCGCATCCGTGGTGGATGTCGCGCTCTGGGATATCCTCGGCCAGGCGCTGAATCAGCCGATCCATACGCTGCTTGGCGGCATGACGCGCGACCGCATCCGCGCCTACAACACCTGCGCCGGCTACAACTACAACACCCGCAGCGTGGCGCGGCGTTCGCTGCGCGTGGGCGAGCCGATGCCGAAGTCCGAAGGCCGCTACGACGACCAGATCGCCTTCGTGCATCGCGCCGATGAACTGGCGCAAAGCCTGCTCGAGGAAGGCTACACCGCGATGAAGATCTGGCCCTTCGATCCCTACGCCGAAGATAACGGCGGCAGTTTCATTCCGGCGCGCGATCTCGATATTGCGCTGGAACCCTGGCGCAAGATCCGCAAGGCCGTGGGCGACAGGATCGAGGTCATGGCGGAATTTCATTCACTGTGGAACCTGCAGCAGGCGAAGCAGATCGCCAGGGCGCTGGAAACGTACCGGCCATACTGGTCGGAAGACCCGATCAGGATGTGCGACGTGGACACGCTCGCCGAGTACGCGCGCTCGACCACGATACCGGTGTGCGCCAGCGAAACGCTGGGCGGCACGTATCCGTTCCGCGACGTGCTCGCCAACCAGGCGGCCGACGTCATCATGCTCGACATCGGCTGGTGCGGGGGCTTGACCGAAGCGCGCAAGATCGCCGCGCTTGCCGAAGCCTGGCAGCGTCCGGTGGCGCCGCATGACTGCAACGGTCCGGTGGTCTGGGTCGCCTCCATCCATTTCATGGCGCACATCCCGAACGCTCTGATCATGGAGGTGGTGCGCGCGTATTTCTCGACCTGGTACAAGGACATTCTCACCGAGCTGCCGCAGGTGAAAGACGGCTACGTTCATCCGCTGAACGGGGCGGGTCTGGGCACGCGGCTGCTTCCGGATTTGGTCAAGCGCAAGGGCGCCATAGTCAGGCGCAGCGGCGCCTGATCGCCGGATCGCGCGGAATCCAAGGGAAGCTCTGACCAGGTTCCACATGCGCGACCGAGGCGATTCGGGTCGAGGGCAAGACGGCGAGGACGCCGTGTAGCCGGACGGCTGTGACTCGTTAGCGGTACGCCCGTTTGCGGGAGCAGCCGTATAAGCGCTCCGTTCACAATGACTGACACAGCCTCCATGTGCTCCTGCCCGCCCCGAGGCTACGCCCGTCGAGTCCGGAGCGCACATAAGGAGGAGCCGACGCAGAGCGCCCGCTTGAGGCGCGGAGCAGGTTCCGTCGGCCTTGGCCGATGGATGCGACCCCGGAGCGGGATGCATCGTGGCGAATGTGCGCGTGCTTGTGCGTGCCTCCGCGGTCACATCCCCAGAGGGGCCCCTGTTCTGCGCTGCGGCACGCGGCCCGAATCGCCCGGTCCCTCGAAAGAGTCGAAATGTCATTGGGTTGTGCCAGGTGCGGCGCCTGCGTTGTTACGCTCCTTGCTGGGGCTTCAGCCGCAACTGCGGAGCGACGCCTAGAGTCATCCGCACCTGGCGCAACGCGCGTCGCGGAACCTGATCAGAGCTTCCCTTGCGGCGAAGGAAAACTTCCCGAAGCTTGCGCAGCACCTCCGGATTCTCGACGCTGCGGCCGGTGAGCATCAGCGCAAAATTGTCGGCGAGGATTTCCTCGGGGTGAATGATGTAACCGGTGTTCCGGCCCACCTGCTCGGAAAATCCGGAAACCTCGGAAATCGCCAGAAGTACGGGCTCGCCGTCGCGCAGCGCCGGCCTCATCCGGCCGCTTGCGTCCGCTGCTTCCAGAACCAGCAGTTTCAGCACCCAGTAATCGACGATATCGCGCCCGATGGCCGGGTCGAATTTTGGCGATCGCGACAACAGCACCGGCATCGCCGGGATCGGCTTGCCGTCCACAACGACGTCGATGAACGCATCGTTCACCGGAGCATCGGGGTTGGTGATCCTGATCGGCGCCAACCGCGCCGGGAGAGTGATTTCCGGGCACAGGCGAAAGCCGATGATGCGATAGGCGCGCGCGCGCAAAGCGCGGTCGTGGCGGGACATGACGTGAAAGAGTTCATGGGCGAGCAGACCGGCAAGCTCCGCATCGGTGGCGCCCAGGCTTCGCTGCGACAGCATGACCGCGTTGGCACGGGTATGCGCCATCCCCTCTTCCTCGCGCCCGGTGGTCTTCACCAGCAGCACGCGGGCGGGAAATGGAGCATCAAGCTTTTCCAACTCCCCGGCCAGAGACGCGACGATCGCGCCGACGCGTGCCTTTTCCTCTGCAGTCCACGACAACACGTTGTCCATGGCGAAATCCAGAAACTCGCGCTCGGATACAGTGCGCGCAGTTTTCAGCCTCAGCATCCTGTCGAACGGCCCCATGCGCAAGACATAATCGTCCACGCTGCCAAGAATTTTCCTGCCCTGCTTCACCGAAGCAAACTCGACGACGGCGTGCGAGGCAATGCGGGTCTGCGCCTGCGGTGCGCCGGCGGCCGCAAACAACGCAGCCGCGAGCATGCCGGGCAGAACCGCGGAGAAAAGGCGGGCAAACATCGCCCCATCCTGCCACAGCGGACCGCGGCCGCTCAACGCCGCTCGCGCCCGCCCCCGCGGAACGGCGCTACAATCGCGCCGCGATGCACGCTGCCGGATTCAGCGGGTGGCGCGCAAACGCCAACCCGGCACGAACTATCCGCCGACGCGATACTCTGACATTCCGGATAACCCGACAAACTGATCTTCATGCGCTGGCTTGCTCTCTGTTTCATCCTCCTGATCATCGCGCCGGTATCGGCGGCGCCGGTGCAGCGTCCGCACATAGAAGCGGAACTCATCCCCGAGAAAACCAGTCTGCGCCCCGGTGAGCCGGCGACCGTGGCGCTGCGGCTGAAGATGGAGAAGCGCTGGCACACCTACTGGAAGAATCCCGGCGATTCGGGGCTGCCCACCAGGATCAACTGGACGCTGGCCCAGGGTCTCTCGGCCGGGCCGATCCAGTGGCCGGCGCCACGGCGCATCAATGTGGGGCCGCTCACCAACTTCGGTTACGAAGGTGAGATTTTCCTGCTGACCGACATTCGGGTGCCTGCAGGACTTGCCGCCGGCAACGCCGTGCCTGTCACCGCGAAGGCGGAGTGGCTGGTGTGCGAGGAAATCTGCATCCCCGGAGACGCGACCTTCAG
>CAYNFN010000078.1:0-1773 GCA_964396485.1 uncultured Alcaligenaceae bacterium | reverse complement strand
ACCGTCACCATTCCGGCCACGCTCAGAGACTCGCTGATGGCGCGGCTGGATCGCTTCGCCCCGGTGAAGGAGATCGCGCAGATCGGGGCGGCGATCGGACGCGAGTTCAGTTACGAAATGATTGAAGCCGTGGCGCCGAGGACCAAGAGCGAGCTTGATAGCGCACTAAGCCAACTCACCGACTCGGGGCTGGCGTTTCGCAGAGGCACGCCACCGGATGCTGTCTACACCTTCAAGCACGCCTTGGTGCAGGACGCCGCCTACGACTCGCTGCTCAAGAGCCGTAGACAGGAATTGCACGCCAAGATCGCGCGCGTGATCGAAGAGCGCTTCCTAAGCATCAAGGAAACCGAGCCCGAGGTGCTTGCCCATCACTACACACAGGCCGGACTCAACGAGCACGCGGTTCCGTATTGGATCCAGGCGGGGCAGCGTGCGCTCTCGCGGGTGGCGTTTGCCGAGGCGGTCGGGCATCTGAGCACGGCGCTCGAAGTCAACAGCCGCCTGGCGGCCTCCGTGGAGCGCGACCGGCAGGAGCTCGCCATCCGCGTTGTGCTGGGCACCGCCTATCTGTACTCATTGGGTTGGGCGGCGCCCCAACTCTTCGACATCCTGCGACCCGCCCGCGAGCTGGCGCTGCGGCTGGGCGAGAACGACACGCTCGTGCCAATCCTCTTTCACATCCATACGTACTACTCGATGCGCTGCGAATATGCAGCAGCGCAGGAAGTCACGGACCAGATGCACGCGCTGGCCTCGTCTCGGGGAGATTCGAGCGCGTTAGTCCTGGCACTGTGGTTCGATGCCCACAAGCAGTGCGCCATGGGTAACTTCGAGCGGGCGCGACGGGCCACGGATCGGGTGCTCCAGGTGTACGACATCGAACGCGACGGCCAATTCGTTCACAGCTTCAACGATCCGAAGTGCGACGTGCTGGTCTGGGCAGGGTATTGGCGTTGGGCGCTGGGCTATCCGGATCAGGCGCGGCAGGCTGTTGAGGAACAGCTCGATCTGGCGCGGCGCCTGGGGCATGCTTTTAATTTGTGCTGGAGTCTCACGGGCGGCACCTTCGGGCTGCTGCTGCGTGGCGAAACGTCTCTGGCGCGCAAGTGGGCGGCCGAAGCCGATGCGATCGCACAGGAAAACGCGATGGGGTTCGTACGTAACATGTCCGTCCCGATGATCGAGGGCTACGCACTGATCGAGGACGGCGCGTGCGCGGAGGGTTACGCGAAAGCCGCACACGCCCTCAAGGTCTGGCGGGGAGCGGGTGGCCTGCATGCGGTACCCCTCGGCCAGCAGTTCTTGAGCAAGGCGTTGATCGGGTTGCAGCGCTTCGACGAAGCCGGCGCAGTCTTGCGCCAGGCGCTCGACCTGATCGAGCAGACCGGCCATCGGTTCTGCGAAGCGGAGGTCTATCGTGTACGTGGAGAACTGGAGCGCCAACAACCCATTCCCGACCTCGCAGCCGCGGAGGCCTCCTTCCGCAAAGCCATAGAGGTTGCACGCTCGCAGCAGGCCAAAGGCTTCGAGCTGCGTGCGGCCATGTCACTTGCGCGTTTGTGGCAAGGCCAGGGAAAGCGCAAGAAAGCCCGTGACCTTCTCGCGCCGATCTACGGCTGGTTCACCGAGGGCTTCGACACCAAGGACTTGATCGAGGCGAAAGCATTGCTCAATGAGTTGGGCGAGTGAAAAGATCACGCCGCCTGCCAGGGGTTCAAGCACTCGACGCCGCAGCGTTCGAAATCCGCGACATTGCGCGAGACTACGCTC
>CAYNFN010000077.1:0-4486 GCA_964396485.1 uncultured Alcaligenaceae bacterium | reverse complement strand
CCTCAGTCCTCAGTCCTCAGTCCTCAGTCCTCAGTCCTCGGTCCTCGGTCCTCAGTCCTCGGTCCTCAGTCCTCGGCCCTCAGTCCTCGGCCCTCAGTCCTCGGCCCTCACCCTTCACCGTTCATCCTTGATTATTCGCGTTCCTGCCAGACGGTCATGCAGGAATTGGCGGTCGCGGTCGACGAAAGCCCAGAGCACGCCGATGCCCGAAAGTACGCCTGGCACGGCCAGCAGATAGCGACGCAATGCCTGGCCAATCGCCAACGGCTTGCCCTGCTCCGTGACCAGTCGAATGCGCCAGGTCTTCATCGGTAGGGTCTGTCCGCTGCGCGCCCAGCAGAATACGAAGTAGGCTCCGCACACTGCCAGCACGTAGACCTGGAACACCAGACGTAGCAGGCCGGACTGTGCATCGCGTGCAAGGCCGAGGAACAGGTAGGCCGCGACAAAAAGGATCCCCAACAGCAGCACGCCTTCGTACGCGAGACTCAACAGCCGCATTCCCAAAGGCGCCAACCGCAACCGACTTTCCGGACCGGCCGGATTCTCCAGGGGCACGGAAGTCAGCGCGGCGAAGGCTGCTCGCCCCGCTTTACGGTATTGGGGTCCGCCGATCCCGGGCCGCGCTCCTCCCTCAGGCGTTGGCGTTTTTCCTCGGGCAAGCGCTGGTACTCCTGCCAACGCTGATGCAGTTGCTGGCGTTTTTCCGGAGGAAGCTCCTTGAGCTGCTTGTAGCGTTCGCGTGCTTGTGCGCGCTGTTCCGGACTCAGCGATGCCCACTCCTGCATGCGCTGCTGGATGCGCAACTGGCGTTCCGCGGGCAGATTCGGGTAGCGGGCTGCCAGGTCAAGCCAGCGCTTGCGCCTGTCGGGCTCCAGGCGGCCCCACTCCTGCTGCAACGGCGCCAGGATTTTCTGTTGCTCGGGCGAAAGCTGTGCCCACGACGGTGTGCCAGCCTGCGCATGCACTTCCCCGGCCTGCATCGGATCCGCGTAAAGAAGCGAAACCAGGACTACTGCTGCGGCGGTGTGTGCGACGTATGCGTTAGCCACGTGTCAAAGCCGGGGTCGATATAGGCGTGTAACGGCAGTTCGCCGGCCAGCAGGCCGGCATCCAGTTCTTCTTCGAAATGGTTCGAGATTTGCCAGTAAACGAGCCCGGTGAGGCTGGCAATGACAATCGCCACCGGCAGGACCAGGCGCGCGGCAAGGCCTTGCCGCAGGCCCTGGCTGCCCAGCAGTCTGTCCACCCAGGACTGGCCAGGCGAAGAATCGCCGGGGCGATACCGCGCCAGGGCGGCCGCCCGGGCTGCCTCCAGCCGTTGCGCGGTCGAGGTCGGCAACTTGGCCAGGCTGCGGTCGAGTTGTGCAACGATCCGCCTGGCAAGATCGTTCTCGTTCATGGTTCGATTCCCTTCTGCTTCAGAATGACGGCGAGGGCATGGGTGGCGCGCGAGCAGTGCGTCTTGACGCTGCCCTCGGAGCACCCCATCGCCGCCGCGGTTTCCGCTACATCCAGCTCTTCCCAGTAACGCAAAAGAAAAGCCTGGCGTTGACGGGGGGGCAACTTTTCAAGGGCTTGCCCGATCAAATCCGCAATTTGCGTGCGCTCCATGCGATCGGCCGGGCTGTCGCCCCTGCCCCCGGGGCCATCGGTCACCATGGTCTCGAGCGGGTCGTAATCCTCGGTGGCGTCCCTGGGATGAAACGAGGAAAACAGCGTGGTCCACAGCGACCGGACTTTCTGGCGCCGGTAGAAGTCGCGGATGGTGTTCTGCAGGATGCGCTGAAACAGCAGGGGCAGCTCCGCAGCCGGTCTTCCTGCGTACTTGTCGGTCAACTTCAGCATGGCGTCCTGGACGATATCCAGCGCGACGTGCTGATCGCGCACCGCAAACACGGCTTGCTTGAACGCCCGCCGCTCTACGTCCGCGAGGAAGGCGGCCAGTTCTTGTCGGGTAGCCAGAAATGTCCCTCGAGCCTCTGTGGAAATTCGCTGGCCGATGCGTTGCCGGCCGGTGCGGGCAAGCCTTCGCAACCGACCACATCCGCTGGTCCTGCCGGCCGACTCTCAAGGCGGGATTATACGGGGCACGCAGCCGGGTTTGTGGTGGCCGGGCCGGCGCGGGTAAAATGGCGCTGGCGCATCCATGCAAAGCGTAAATCTCACCAATCACTTCCTGATCGCCATGCCCAACATGGCCGATCCCCGCTTTGCCAGATCGCTGACCTATATCTGCGAACACAACGACCAGGGCGCGCTGGGGGTAGTGGTCAATCGCCCCACCGACATGACGCTCGGCTCCCTGTTCGAGCAGATCGAGATTCCTCTGGAGAGCCGGACCCTCGGGAGCCTGCCGGTATACTTCGGCGGCCCGGTACAGGTAGATCGCGGTTTCGTCCTGCATCGGCCGGTGGGGGGGTGGCAGTCCACGCTGTCGGTGAACGGGGAGGTCGGGCTGACCACCTCCAAGGATATCTTGCAGGCTTTGAGCCATGGCGATGGCCCCGGCCCCGACAATATCCTGGTGTCCCTCGGATATGCCGGGTGGGCGCCCGGGCAACTGGAGCACGAACTCGGGCAAAACGCCTGGCTGACCGTGCGCGCCGAGCCTTCGGTCATGTTCGACCGGCCGCCTGCGGAGCGTCTGACGGCGGCGATGGAGCTGCTCGGAATCAATCCCGCCAGCCTTTCAGAGGATGCCGGACATGCGTAACGTGAATTCGGCGGGCGCACCCAAGTGAGACCGATGGAGAGCAATCGGCCGGCGTTTCCGCACGCAGCACACAGCACTCAGCACTCGCATATTGGCACCGTACTTGCCTTCGACTTCGGCGAACGTCGCATCGGTGTAGCCGTCGGGGAACTGCAGCTCGGCATCGCGCACCCGCTCGAGATCATCGATGCCGCGGCCAATGATGCGCGCTTTGCCCTCATCGCCACGCTTCTGCAGGAATGGCGGCCGGTCGTGCTGGTGGTGGGGTTGCCGCTGGCGCTGGACGGAGGCGAGCACCGGTTGACCGGGCTGGCGCGCAAGTTTGCGCAGCGGCTTCACGGTCGCTTTGGCATCGAAACCCGGCTGGTCGACGAGCGCCTGACCTCTGTGGAGGCGCAGCGCGAGGCGCGCGAGAGCGGTCTGACTGCTCGCGGCAGCAAACGCCATCTGGACCCGCTCGCCGCGAAACTCATCCTGGAAGCTTTTTTCAATGAAAATGCCTGACGCCGAAGCCCTGCTCAACCAGCTTGCCGAACGCATGCGCCCGCAAGTCAGCGCGGACACCGCGCTGATCGGAATCCACACCGGCGGCGTGTGGCTGGCCGAGCGCCTGCATCGGGCGCTGGGGCTGAAGCAGCCGTTGGGAACCATCGACGTATCCTTCTACCGCGATGACTACGAAAGCCGCGGACTGCACGCGCGGGTCAAGCCTTCCGACATCCCCTTCGAGGTTGCCGATGCCGACGTGATCCTGGTCGACGACGTTCTCTACACCGGCCGTACCATACGCGCCGCGATCAACGAACTGTTCGACTACGGGCGGCCGCAGCGAATTCGCCTGGCGGCACTGGTCGACCGCGGCGGCCGCGAACTCCCGATTGCGCCCCAGTTCCTTGGCGCCGAGGTCAAGGTCGCAGACCACGAACAGATCGAACTGCAGAAAAGCGTCGATGGCCGCTTGAGCCTGGTCGTCAATCCCATGCCGGCGCAGGAACGGAAGTGATGGCCTACAACCCGCAACTCAACGCCAATGGCGAGTTGCATCACCTGCTCACCATCGAGGGCCTGCCGCGCGACATCATCGTGCGCATCCTCGACACCGCGCACTCCTTTCTTTCCGTCACCGAGCGCGAGATCAAGAAAGTGCCGCTGTTACGCGGGAAGGCGGTGTTCAACCTGTTCTTCGAACCCTCGACGCGCACGCGCACGACGTTCGAGATCGCGGCTAAGCGGCTTTCCGCCGACGTCATCAATCTCAACGTCGGCGCCTCCTCCCAGACCAAGGGCGAGACTCTGCTCGACACCGTCGCCAATCTTTCCGCCATGCACGCGGACATGTTCATCGTCCGCCATGCCCAGAGCGGTGCCGCGCACCTGATTGCCCGCCACGTCGCACCCTACATCCACGTGATCAACGCCGGGGACGGCCGCCACGCGCATCCGACGCAGGGCTTGCTCGACATGTTCACGATCCGCCACTACAAGAAGGATTTCACCAATCTGCGGGTGGCAATTGTCGGCGACGTCCTGCATTCGCGCGTGGCGCGCTCGCAGATCCACGCGCTGACCAGCCTTGGCGTGCCCGAGGTGCGCGTGATCGGTCCGCGTACTTTGCTCCCGACTCATGTTTCGGAGCTCGGCGTGCAGGTCTTCCACGACATGGCCAAGGGACTGAAGGACGTGGACGTCGTGATCATGCTGCGGCTGCAGAACGAGCGCATGAACGGAGCTTTGCTGCCCTCCGCGCAGGAATTCTTCAAGTACTACGGA
>CAYNFN010000076.1:0-5474 GCA_964396485.1 uncultured Alcaligenaceae bacterium | reverse complement strand
TTCCGTTCGGTCCCTCCTCCTTGGCGAGGACGCGGGTGAGCGCCTCCAGTCCTGCCTTCGACACTGTGTATGCGCCCAAACCGGCGGGCAGTCGCTGGGTCACGTTCGAGGAGATGTTGATGATTTGGCCGCGGCGCTGCTCGCGCATGTGCGGGAGCACCGCGCGAATGAGATGAAACGGGGCGGACAGGTTCACCGCCAGCACCCGCTCCCACTGCTGTGCGTCCGTGTCGGCGATACTCACGTTCGGCAGAGCAATGCCGGTGTTGTTGACCAGCACCTCCACACCTCCGAACGCATCCAGTGTCGCCTTCACCAGCGCATTGGCATCCTCGGTGCGGGTCACGTCGGTGCGCACCGCGATGGCGTGGCCGCCCGCCGCATGAATTCGCGCGGCCAACGCATCGGCTTCGGCGCGGCGTTCCCGGTATCCGATGGCCACCTTGAAGTCCGCTTTCGCAAGCGCTTCGGCGATCGCCCGGCCGATGCCGCGCGAGCCGCCGGTCACAATTGCCGCACCTGATTCTGCTGTCATCAACGTACCTCCCTTTGCTGGTCGTGTATTCTTTCGGGTACGCTACCACGTAACGGCTAGTTTACAGTCCATCCGGCCCGTTCCAGTCTTGGTCCCAAAGCTACCAGGAGGCCGCCATGCCCAGGACGCTTCAGCAGTCCGTCGTTCTGCCCGCCTCACCCGCCAGGCTGTACGCGATGTACCTGAATCCCGCAGCGCACGGCGCCTTCACCGGCGAGCCGGCGAGAATCGGCTGCAAGCGTGGTGCCGCCTTCCGTGCATTCGGCGGTACGCTGACCGGCACCATCCTGCAAACCGTCCCGAACAAGTTGATTGTGCAATCGTGGCGCGCCTCGCACTGGAAAAAAAGCGACCTCGATTCGATTTTGATACTTTCCTTCCGGCCCGACCCAAAGGGCGGCCGCATCCATCTGCTGCACGCCAATGTGCCAGATCACGGCTACGAGGGCGTAAGGGAAGGCTGGCACATATACTACTGGAAGCCGTGGCGCGATTACCTGAGGGATCACATGTGAGTTGCGGTGAATGGTTTGCCTTAGTATCGCCGCGGGCTGCCGTAGGACTCGTCGAACAACGAGAACGGCGGCGTGCGGCCCACCAGGCTTTCGATCAGCATCAGTTCGAGGTCGTCGTGGTTCTTGAAAGGCGCGGGCACGATGCGCCTGCCCTTGTGAGGCTTGGCCAGCACGTAGCGCGGCGCGTCGTGGTAAAGAGCGACGATCGTCTCGGAAATCGTCGGGTCGTCTGCCGCGGCGATATCGGTTTCGCCGTAACAGGTGCACACGTAAGTAAGGTCGGGCTCGGCCTTGCCGCTTAAGGCATTCCCCGACTCGGGCCGATTGACGACATGCAGTGATGCGCGAGTTCCATCTCGTCAATGCAGATGGAAATCTGCTGCGCATCGGCCACACCCTGTCGGCCTGAAGCGCGGGACGCCGGCGGATTGACTGCACGGCGATCTCAGGCAACACTGCGCCGATCCACATCCCTGTTCCACAGGAGCCCAAGGTGCCGCTGCCCACTCGACTTTCCCGCCTCGCCGTCCCTTTGTTTCTGTTGTTTGCGCCGGTCGCCGCCGCCGCCGATCTTCGTACCGATATCGACCGGATGGCCGATCAACTCGAGCCCAGGGTGATCGAGTGGCGGCGCGACATCCACCAGAACCCCGAGCTGGGCAACCGAGAGTTCCGCACCGCGGGCAAGGTGGCCGAGCACCTCAAGGCGCTCGGGCTGGAGGTGCGCACCGGGGTCGCGCATACCGGCGTGGTTGCGGTGCTGCGCGGCGGCAAGCCCGGCCCCGTCGTTGCGCTGCGCGCCGACATGGACGCGCTGCCGGTAACAGAGGAAGTGGACCTGCCGTTCGCGTCGAAGGTCAGGACTACGTGGGCCGGCAAGGAAACCGGCGTCATGCACGCCTGCGGCCACGACACGCACGTCGCCATGCTCATGGGTGCGGCCGAAATCCTCACGAAGGTGCGCGACCGCCTGCCCGGAACCGTCAAGTTCATCTTCCAGCCGGCGGAGGAAAGCCCGCCGCCGGGCGAGGAAGGCGGCGCGGCGTTGATGATCAAGCAAGGCGTGATGGAGAACCCGCGCCCGGATGTCGTTTTCGGCCTGCACATCGGCTCGATGCACGAGGCCGGAACGATTGCCTACCGTCCGGGCCCGGTGATGGCCGCGGCCGACATTCTGCGCATCACCGTGCAGGGGCGGCAGACGCACGGCTCGGCGCCGTGGACCGGGGTGGACCCGATCGTGGTTGCCGCGCAAATCGTGATGGGACTGCAGACCATCGTCAGCCGCCAGATCAACGTCACCCAGGAACCGGCAGTCGTGACCATCGGCGGCATCGACGGCGGCAACCGCTTCAACATCATCCCCGATAAAGTTGAGATGGTCGGCACCATCCGCACCTTCGACGAAGCGATGCGCGACGACATTCACCGCCGGGTGCGATTAACCGCGGAGCACATCGCCGCAGCGGCAGGCGCGCAGGCCACCGTGACTATTGAGAAACCCTATGCGGTCACCGTCAACGACCCGGAGCTGACCGAACGCATGCTGCCGACGCTCAAGCGCGTGGCCGGTGCGGACAACGTGAAACTGCGCGGCAAGACCACGGGCGCGGAAGATTTCTCCTTCTTCGCGCAGAAGGCGCCGGGGTTGTTTTTCTTTCTGGGCGGCTCGCCCAAAGGAACGGACCTCGCCAAAGTGGCCTACAACCACTCTCCCCGCTTCTACGTCGACGAATCGGCGTTGAAGCTCGGCATGCGCTCGCTCGTGCACCTCACGGTGGACTATATGGAAGGCGCGAAAAACTAGGTGCGAGGTGCGAGGTCCGAGGGCCGAGGGCCGAGGGCCGAGGGCCGAGGGCCGAGTAAGAATGGCAACGTTTGGCAATCTGCGTTTGGGAGACATGAACTGTTCCGCCTCCACCGAGAAAGATCATGAACCGATTTTGCGCCGCGTGCCGTTGTGAAGGGTTTTGACCGCACTCGGACCTCGGACCTCGGCCCTGATTTTCGATGAACTATCTCGCCCACCTCTATCTTTCCCCACCGCACGAAGAGGCGTGGCTGGGCAGCCTGATGGGCGACTTCGTGAAGGGGCCGCTCGATGACCGCTACGGAAGCGAGATCACCCGCGCCATCGCCATGCACCGCAAGATCGATGTGTTCACCGACGCCCATCCGGTGGTGCTGCAAAGCAAGTCGCGGATGAGCGCGGAACGCAGGCGTTACGCGGGGATCATGGTGGACGTGTTCTACGACCACTTCCTGGCAAGGCACTGGCAGGATTTTCATGATGAGCCGCTGGCTGAATTCACCGGCCGGGTTTACCGGGTGCTGGAGCGCTATCACACGGTACTTCCGGAGCGGCTGCAGCGCATGGCGCCGATGATGATGCAATGGGACTGGCTCGGTTCGTATGCCGACATCGGCTCGATATACACGGCGCTGAACCGGATCGGGCAGCGGCTCAAGCGCGAGAACAGCCTGATGAACTCGGCGGATGAACTGGTCGGCAACTACGCACATCTGGAAGCCGATTTCCGTGCATTTCTTCCCGATGTGCGGCGGTACGCGCGTGGTCACGACGGCCGGGTCGGCATCGTGCAGCCGGACCTGCGGCGCTGATACCGGCAAGGTCGCGACGGGCACGCCGGTGCAAACGATTTTTCGAAGTTTGCTCATAGCGGCGGCTTGGCTTTGCTGGGACGTGCCGTTCGCGGCTGCCCAGCCGGGCCTGAATTTTTCCTTCGAGCCGGTAGCGGGTTTCGATGCTGCCGCGAACCGCAAGGCATTGTGGATGAAGGGCGAGGTTGCCGAGGGAGACCTGGGCCGATTGCTGCGGTTTCTCCGGGAACATCCCCGGGACTTCGTCGAACACGGCGAGCGCGTCATCTTCGTCGTGGACGGAGGCGACGTCGTCGAAGCAACGCGCATTGGACATTTTCTCAGGGACGCATTGATCGAGGCGTGGCTTCCCGACGCTTCGCGTACACGTTGCGTCAGCGCGTGCTTTTTCATGTTCGTCAATGCGGTTTCGCGGATTGCCGTGGCCGATTCGGTCGGAGTTCACAGGCCGTATTTCGATGCCGGGCGCCTGGCGGGCGCGGACGCGGAGACGGTGCGGCCGCGTTACGAATCGCTGATGCGCGAGGTGCGCGATTCCCTGGACGAATTGTTGGTGCCGCGCGACCTGACGGAGAAGATGCTGGCAACGCCGTGGAACGAGACGTACTGGTTGTCCCGGGAGGACCTCGATCGCCTGGGGCAAATACAGGCCTGGTTCGAGGATTTCTCCGCAGCCAAGTGCGGTGTCGAGCCGCGCCTGAAGCAACGACTGGAGAGCGCCATCGCGGCAGGATTCGAAGCAGAAGCTCAGGCGCTGCGAACCGAATTCGAAGGCGCAACGAAATGCGTAGCGGAACTGCGCAAGCGCCAGCGGCAGCGACTCATCGAGAAACTGAAGATCGATTCGGGGAAGGAATAGCCGCCGGAAGGGTGTTGTCGATTCAGAGCGGCGGACGCCGCTGCGCCCACGGGCGGGCCTGTTCGAACGCGCGTGAAGCCTGAAGCACGCGCAGGTCCCGGTTTCGTCCGGCGACGATCTGCAGACCGACCGGCAGTCCGGCCGGGGTGAACCCGCAGGGACAGGTGGCCGCCGGCAGCCACGTCAGGTTGAACGGATAGCTGAAGCCGGCCCAGCGCAACCAGTCCCAATCGTGCTGTTCCCAGTGAGCGGGAATCAGGCGCTCCGCCGGAAACGCGGCAACCGACAGCGTCGGCGTAAGCAGAAGAGCGTAGCGCTCGAAGA
Organism: uncultured Alcaligenaceae bacterium; assembly: GCA_964396485.1. GTDB lineage: Bacteria > Pseudomonadota > Gammaproteobacteria > Burkholderiales > JACQAP01 > JACQAP01. Next base: position 619 of record CAYNFN010000076.1, on the reverse strand, counting down.
ATTCACGCACCTTGTCGTAATAAGCGAGCCTCTGGCCGTACGCGATGCAGTAATCCACCGCGCTGTAGGTCATGCCGTGGCGGATGATCGCCACCAGCCCGGGATCCATCCTGTCCGCCCAGCGCTCTAGAAAACCGCCGTACATGCCGGCGATGTGCGCCGCGAACAGGCAGTGCTCCGTTTCGATCGGATCGCCCCATCCCGGATTCACTTCTTCGACTTTGCAGCCGAGTTCTGCGAAGGCGCGCACCGCCGCTTTCACCGGTTCGGCGACTTCCGGATCGACCTTGAGATAACCGAGATCCGGGCTGTACGCGACCCTCAGGCCGCTGATGCCCTGCTCCAGATTCGCGAGGAAATTTTCGGGCGGAGCAGCGATGCTGGTCATGTCGCGATCGTCGGGGCCCGCCATCGCCTGCAACATCAGCGCCGCGTCGGCGACGGTGCGCGTGATGGGCCCGACGTGGGAGATCAGGCCGTTGGCCGGCAACGGGTGATATGGAACGCGTCCATGCGAGGGTTTGAGCCCGTACACACCGCAGAACGACGCCGGCATGCGGATCGAACCGGCGCCGTCCGAGCCCTGATGGATGGGGCCGATCCCCGCCGCCGCACACAC